>DDBY01000039.1 GCA_002334985.1 Micavibrio sp. UBA2020 | reverse complement strand
ATCCTTCTGCCGTAATGCCTGTTTTAATGGGTATGTTTCTTTAGACCATAAAACGCCGGGCATCTCAAAGAAAAACCCCGCCACAGCGGGCGGGGTTTTTCTCGGCCTTTTGGCCAAAAGCCGGTTACGCGGCCTTTTTAATCTCGTCAATCATGCCCTTGGGCACTTCGATTACGAATTCGTCTTCGGCAACGCGGCCTTCAACGGCTTTCAGCGCGCTGTCAGACAGTTTTTTGCCGATGATAACGTATGTGCCTTCTTCGGTTTCAAGAACCGCAGGGCAGCAGGTGCTGGTGTGACAAACGAAGTTTGCGGGGGTGATGTCTTTCATTTTCATGACATGTGTCCTTATCTGTGTTGGCTGCCTTTAAACGGGCAGCGTGTGGGAAGTGATGACATGAAATGTTATAAAGTAACACATTGAACAGGTCAAGCGCCTATAATTTCACATAACAACTATTCCAAATGCCGGAACAAGTCCGGCATGATGTGCGAAAATAAACAAAGATTGGCGTGCCCGGAGGGATTCGAACCCCCGACCTGATGCTTAGAAGGCACCTGCTCTATCCAGCTGAGCTACGGGCACATGCGATTAAATTAGCCGATTTCAGGCGATGGCGCAAATCGGGTTATTGCACTGGCTGCTTGGCCGCCAGTTCCCGTTTCAACTGGCGCAGCATTTTTTCCGTTTCCTGCGCCAGCTGTTCAGCCAGCTTTATTTTTGCCTTGTCTGCGGATTTGGATTTGTCCGCGTTGTCCGCGCCCCATCCCCATGCGGACGACAAGCGTTTTTGCGCATCCACGTTTGCCGAAACCGTGCCGTAGGGATATCCATGCATAACATCGATAAACATAGCGCTGCCCATGGCCTGCGTTTCATGCACGTTGGACGGCACAATATAGCCGCCGAGGATAGTCACCTTGGCCGCCGACAAAATCGTTTCACGCTCGTTCTGTCTGGTTACGACCTCGTATATCAGCACGCTATGCACATGTTGGCGCGCCGCGCCAAGGCGGATAACATCCACTATTCCCTCTGTCCCTACTCTGTGTTCGGCAGGACGGTCCGAAACCATGCGCGCGACCATCGGACTCAGCGGAACAAACTCACCAAATTCGCTCCCCATACGCTCGTTCGTCTTCGACCAGATTTCAAGCTCTTCCGGCGGAACGGTTGTCAAAGCCCCGCCTTCAATACGCGCGAGCCCCATGCGCTGCGGGAAAGCAAGCGTCGGCTCCACCGATGCCGCTTCGCGCAGTTTTTCCTGCATGGATTTGGAAGATGCCTCTGCCTCATCCCCTTTTTGCGCCGTCTGCACATAAGACGACCTCGGTTTATAGGCCGAAAGATATTCCTGCCCCGACGAGGTTTGCGTGTGAAAAGAACAGGCGGACAGCAAAAAAAGTGCCAAAACGGCAGAAATAAAAGGCTTCATTAAAACATTGTCCTTAAATCGGAATCAAAACTCCAGCACCAGCCCGTCATAAGCCAGCTCCACATGCGGCGGGAGGAGTTTGGAGACGGTGTCGTAATCGACCGTGTAGTCGAGGTGCGTGAGATAGGTTTTCTTCGGCTTGTATTTTTCAACCCAGGCGAGGCACTTCTCAAGATTGCCGTGGGAATTGTCCGTCGGCTCGACGCAGTTGCAATCGACCATCCAGGTATCAAGGCCGTAGAGATGCTGTTCGCTTTCTTCGGGGAAAGCGTTCACGTCGGTCGAATAGGCGAAATTGCCAAGGCGCATGCCGACAGACTGGATGCGGCCGTGCTGCTGCCAGAACGTCTGCATTTTCAGCGTGCCGATTTGCAGCAGCTGCGGCGGTATCATTTCAACCCAGTACGGGCGTGCGGTGCCGGTGTATTCGACATTGATGGCGGGGTCGAACATATACCACCAGACGCGTTCGATGTCTTTGCGCGTGAATCTGTTGGCGTACATCGGCAGGTGTTTGCCGTTTCGATGCACCATGAAAATCGGCAGGTGGAACATGCCCGCGATATGGTCGGCGTGCGGGTGGGTGAAAAAAACCGCATCGGGATTGGTGATATTGTGGCGCAGGGATTGCTCTTTGAAATCCGGACCCATATCGACCAGCAGCTGCGTCTCGCCATCTTCGATAAGGATAGACGGTGTGGTGCGGCGGTTTTTCGGGTTTTTGGGGTCGCATTTGCCCCAGCCGCCGCCCGCATAAGGAACGCCATAGGCGGAGCCGCTGCCCAGTACAGTGATTTTCATGTCAGATTACCTTGCGTATGACTATCTCAGCGGTGGATGCCGAGGTTTCTTTTGACCTTTGCTACCAGACCTTCGCCGCCGGTGGTGTTGTTATTCGCCGCGGCGTTTTTGTCTGCGTTGCGGTTTTTGTTGAAACCGTTTTTAAGGCCGGATTTCGTCGCGCGGATTTCTTTTTCGAAATAGGCGATGGCATCCTTGTGGCGGTCATAACGCTCGGGGAAGGCTTGGCGGAAGACGGTGGCGGAATACTCCAGCGTATCCAGCAGTTTTTGCGAAGTCATCGGCTGGTGGAAAAGTTTTTCCAGCTTCGCCGCGGCCTTCACCATTTCCTTGTCGCCGTTTTCTTTGGCGAACTTGACAACTTCGTCACCCAGATAGACGGGGGAGTAGCCGGTCGATTTGTAGCCCGTCAGCAGCTGCATGAATTCGATGGCGGAGGTCACAACGCCGTGGTTATCGACCACGGTGCGCGAAATCTGGCCACGCTTGATATGCTTGTTGGTGACATAGAGGTTGATAAGCATTTCCTGCATCAGCAGTTCCATGCGGTCGGCCTGCGTATCGCCGGAGGTATGGCGATGCACGAAATCCTTGGTCACTTGCGGCAGTTCGATGGATTTTTCGCCGTAGGTATCCGTCCATTTGTAATCGGGGTCGGAGGCGAACATGCGCGGTTTGATGGTGGTGGGCTTTGCGGGCGGAACGCCCTTCATGGCCATGTAGAGGTCGAATTGATAGGTTTTCTTGTCGTGGGCGTCGCTTTCGGCGATGAACATGAAACCGATGCCGCCGTAATTTTCGACCAGACGGTCGTGGCATCCGACAATGATGCGGCCTTTGGAGGCGAGGAATTCGTTAACGGCGTCGTAAACTTGGTCGATTTTTTCGGGCTGGATAACAGCAAAAAGGTCGATATCGGAGTGGGTGTCGGCGTGGCCGCGGCCAATGGAGCCCCTGAGGTAGGCTTCTTCGAGCAGACCGCGCTGTTGGAGGAGGTCGAAACAACCTTGCAGGAGCTCAGCCTGCGGGAGCGAGGTCTGCTCCGTCTTTCGGAGATGTTCCCTCAACTCTACATCGGGCGCGCCGTCGCTTTTATCCGCTTTCGCCGCCGCAGTACCCCAGGCACATTTCAAACGCATCGCCACCCTCATCCGTTTGCAATTATGTGAATAACTCAGGTGGCTCTATTTTATATATTGGGGTACATAAACTGTCAACGATTCGACGTAATATGTTCAAAAATTTTACGGCAGCGCCGCATCGAATGTGATAAAATCCTTTCTGTCCAGTATTTTAACCGCAGGTGCCCATGCCTGCACCGGAGTTCACCGTGAGCATCGTCATTAAAGTCGGCACGCAGGCGATTCTGGCCGAAAACGGCGCGCCGATGGAGCAGACATTGCAAACCCTGACCCAGCAAATCGCCGGCCTGATGGCGGCCGGGCATCAGGTTTTGCTGGTCAGCTCCGGCGCCGTCGGCTCCGGCCGCCATGCCGCACGCCAGCTGCTCGGGCGCGAGTACGGCAAGAGCACGGGGGAGAAACAGCTGCTCGCCGCGCTCGGCCAGCATGAGCTGATGCGCACCTACACGCGCCTTTTCGCGCCGCACGGCATTGCGGTGGCGCAGCTTTTGCTGACCAAGCAGGATTTCAACACGCGCCAGCATTACCTCAACATCGCCCGCCTTTTGCGCGAAGTTACATCGCAAAAAAACATCCTGCCCGTCATCAACGAAAACGACAGCGTATCGATTGAAGAGCTGATGTTCACCGACAACGACGAGCTTTCGGGCCTTATCGCCGCGCAAACGAATGCGGATAAATTGATTATCCTGACCAGCGTCGATGGCGTTTACGACGGCCATCCCGACGAACCCGCGTCGAAAAAAATCGACGTCATCGACCCGCGCAAGGACGTCTGGCCCGAAGCCAAGGCGGGAAAAACCGCGCAGGGCCGCGGCGGCATGGCGACCAAACTGGGCACCGCGCGCCGCATGTCGGATATCGGCATCACCACACATATCGCCAGTCTTAAGACCGAAAACGTGCTGACGCGGATTGTTTCCGGCGAAGCGCTCGGCACCACCATTTTGCCGCATACGCGCAAATCCAACCTGAAAAAATGGATGTCCTTCAGCGCAGGCGCCAAGGGTGGAAATATTACCGTGAACGCGAAGCTTGATACGCTTTTGCGCACCGGCGGCCGCGCCATGAGCCTGCTGCCCGTCGGCATTGAATCCGTCGGCGGCGATTTCAAAAAAGGCGACCTTATCGACATTCTCGCGCCCTCCGGCGATAAAATCGGCATCGGCATCGCGCGTTACGGTTCCGACCGCCTGCGCGAATATGTCGGGCAAAAAGACAAACCCGAAATCGTGCATTACGACCACCTTCACATCCGCGCGGGAGCGTAAATGATGCAAGACGTATTAAACGCCCTTGAAAAAACACGCATGGCCAGCCGCACGCTTGGCACGCTGACGCCGGATAAAACGGCCGCCGTGCTGCAAGCGCTCGCAGGTAACATCGAGGCGGCAAGCGCGCAGATTATCGCCGCGAATAGCGAAGACCTTGCGGCCATGCCCAAGGACGACCCACGCTATGACCGCCTTTTGCTGGATGCCCCGCGCATCAAGGCGATTGCCGATGACGTGCGCAAGGTTGCCGCCCTGCCCGCCCCCATAGGTGTGGTGCTGGAGCAAAAAACGCTGCCGAACGGCCTGCACCTTGAAAAACGCAGCGTGCCGCTGGGCGTTGTCGGCGTGATTTATGAATCGCGCCCGAATGTCACGGTGGATGTTTTTGCCCTGTGTTTTCGGGCCGGAAACGCCGCCGCGCTGAAAGGCGGCAAAGAAGCCGACCACAGCAACCGCGCCTTTACCGCGATTATTCACCAGACGCTGGATGCCGCAGGATTGCCGCGCGACATCGCCTACCTGCTGCCGCCGCTACGCGAAGCGACCACGGCGCTTTTGAATGCCGTGGGGCTTGTCGATATCTGCATCCCGCGCGGCAGTCAGGCGCTGATTGACCATGTGCGCACCCATGCGCGCATCCCCGTCATCGAAACCGGTGCGGGGATTGTGCATACATACGTCCATGCCACCGCCGATACAGCCAAGGCCGCAAAAATCATCCACAACGCCAAAACCCGCCGCGTCAGCGTATGCAATGCGCTTGATACGCTGCTGATTGACCGCGCAAGGCTTTCCGATTTGCCCGCGCTTTGTGCGCCGCTGGCCGCACATGAGGTGGAAATTTTCGCGGATGCCGCCGCGCTGGCTGCCCTTTCCGGCCACTACCCCGCCGCGCTGCTCAAACCCGCAGCGCCGGAAGATTTCGGACGCGAATTCCTGTCTTACAAAATGTCCGTCAAAACCGTGGACGGCATAGACGAAGCCCTTGCGCACATCGCCGCCCATTCGTCGCGCCACAGCGAAGCAATTGTTGCCGAGGATGCCGCGGCCATCGATGTATTTTTGAACACCGTCGATGCGGCGGCGGTTTATGCCAATGCCTCCACCGCGTTTACAGACGGCGGGCAATTCGGCATGGGCGCGGAAATCGGCATCAGCACGCAAAAACTGCACGCGCGCGGGCCCATGGGGCTTGCGGCGCTCACCAGCTATAAATGGGTGGTGCGCGGCGACGGACAAACCCGCACTTAAACGCCGTCATACATAATCCGGCAGATGCAGGCGCTTATGTAATCGCAAAAAAGCTTGCGCGCGGTTGATTCAAAACTATTTTGCGCGCCGCCGCAAATTTCCTCTGGCGAAAAAAATCAAAACCCACATAATCCGCTTACCTTACTTCCTGATCCTTACCGATTCTGGAGCCCCCTGAAATGTGCGGTGTCATCGGCGTTATCGATCCTCAGTCCAGCGAGACTCGAGGAGCGGCTGCCGCTGCGGCTTTTGATACGTTCCGCGGCTTGCTCGCCCTGCAACACCGCGGGCAGGACGCGGCGGGTATTCTCAGCTATGACGCGCAGACGCGCATGTTTATGTGTGAAAAAGACCTTGGCCTTGTGACCAACGTTTTCGACCAGCAGAAAATCGAAAAGCTTACGGGCAGCATGGCCATCGGCCATACGCGCTATGCCACCATGGGCGGCGATGGCCGCCGCGACATCCAGCCGATGGTGACGGGCGTGCCCTTCGGCCTTGGCATGGCGCATAACGGCAATATCCTCAATTACACAGAATTGGCCGATGCGCTTTCAACCGAATACAACCGCCAGCTGCTGACCGCGAATGACCTTGAGGTCATGATTAACTATTTCGCGGATTTCCTGATGAACGGCAAAACCGTTGCAGATACTGACACGTTTTCATTCGGCAATATCAAATCCGCCACCGAAAAAATGTTCGGCGTGCTGACCGGCGGCTATGCCGTGGTCGCCCTGCTGGCGGGGCAAGGCATGGTTGCGTTTCGCGACCCCAAGGGCATCCGCCCGCTGGTGCTGGGCATGCGCGAAACCGATGACGGGCGCAAGGCATGGTGCATCGCATCCGAAAGCATCGCGGTCAATTATCTCGGCTATGCCTATCAGCGCGACATCGCGGCGGGCGAAGTCGTTTTCATCGACATGGACGGCAACCTGCAAAGCGCCATGGCCACGCAGGAAAAACAAAAAGCCCCCTGCATGTTTGAATGGGTTTATTTTTCAGGCGCCGAAAGCACCATCGACCATCAGCCCGTTTACGGGGCGCGCCTGCGTCTGGGCGAACGTCTGGCCGCGCGCACCCGCGCCGCCATTGATGCAAATGAAATATCACCCGATGTGGTCATGCCCGTACCCGATACCAGCCGCCCCGCCGCCATCGCCGCGGCCGAGGCCTTGAGCCTGCCTTACCGCGAAGGGCTTATCAAAAACCGCTACGTCGCGCGCAGCTTTATTTTAAGCGGGCAGGACAAGCGCGAATGGGCGGTCGAGCTGAAACTCAGCCCCGTCCCCGGAGAGATTGAAGGCAAGAACATCCTGCTTATCGACGACAGCATCGTGCGCGGTACGACGTCGAAACGCATCATCAGCCTTCTGCGCAAATACGGCGCGAAGGAAATCACGCTGGCCATTACCTGCCCGCCGCACCGCCATGCCTGTTTCTATGGCATCGATTTCCCCGACCCCGCCGACCTTGTCGCGCACGGCAAAACGGTGGAGCAAATCGCGGAAACACTGGGCGTGAACAAAGTCATTTATCTGGACGAACACGATTTGCGCGAAGCGATTGGGCTGACGCAACTGTGCATGGCCTGCATCAACGGAAAATACCCCACAGCCACTAAAGATGCCGAAGAATTCTCGCAGGCGCGAAAGCGGCTGCGGGCGGCGGGATAGTCACATCATCAAAGAGGAGAATATCATGAAAATTCTGGTTGTTTTTGGCAGCACGTCCGACGCGAATATCTCCTCCCCCCTTGCAGAACGTCTTTCAGCGCATGCGGATGTTGAAAACATCGTGCTGTCCGCCCACCGCGACCTTGAAGCGTTGCGCCGTAAAATCCTGACATGGCAGGGCGACATGATTGTCGCGGGCGCTGGCCTTGCCGCCGCGCTACCGGGCGTTGTTGCCGCCATGACGCCGCTGCCGGTTGTGGGCATGCCGGTCGGCTCGCAGTTCGGCGGGATTGATTCATTCGCTTCCGTCGCGCAAATGCCGCCGGGCGTGCCCGTGCTGACCGCTGGCCCCGACAACATCGACGCCATCGTCGCCTTCGCCGCCGGAATGAAAAATCCCACCCCAGCCCTGATGCATATCGTCGCGCCGAGCGAGGCCGTGCTGAACAGCCCCGAGCTTGCCGCTGAAATCGCAAAAGTCAAAGACACCGACATCACGGCAGGCCTTGCGCCGGACGCGGCGCGCTTTAACATCTTCCTTGCGTCATGTATTGACGATGTAAAACCTGAAGCTTTCGGCCTGCATGTGCCCTTTGTCGCCAAGGCCGACATCGGCAACCCCGCAAAATATCTTGAACTGCTGGCGATGGCCAAAAAAGGCGGACTCTGGGTCGGTGCGAACAATCTGCGCAACGCCGCCGCCGCCATGAAACGCCTTGCCGCCGCCAAAACCGCCGGTCTGCCGCCGATGATTTACGAAGGCTCCGTCAAGAACGTGCGCGGCGTGACTGGCAAATCCCCCTATGTTTTTGAATTTTCCGACCGCTATTCCATTTTCGACTGGGGGCAAATGCCGGACTTGCTGGACGGTAAAGGCGCGGCGCTCGCGTGGATGGCCGATTTCTTTTTCCGCTATCTGGGCGATGCGAAAAACTGGCAATCATGGCAAGCACCGGTGCAACTGGCGCAGCTGCCGCAACTGAACACGCTCAAAAAACACGGCGCCGCACATCACGCGCTCGGCCTGATGGACGGCATGGCCCGCTGCCTGGCCGTCGAGCCCGTCGATGTTCTGCGCCCCGACAGCAAAAACGTCATGGGCAAACTGGTTTGGGATTATAGCGCCTATAACGCCAAGCCGGAAAACACGCTGGTACCGCTCGAAGTCATCTTCCGCTTCGGCGTGCCGGAGGGCAGCTCTCTCCTGCAACGTACGGGCGATGCCGCTTATTGCAAGGATATCGGCCTTGATGCCGCCCCCAAGGCGGGCGATGTTTTTGCCCTGCCGGTGATTGAATTTTCGACCAAGCTCGAAACCTCCGACCGTTACCTGTCTTATGCGGAGGCGCGGGAGATTGCGGCGCTATCGGCCGAAGAATTCGAATCCCTGCGCGACCTCACCCGTCTTTGCGCCCTGCGCTTGCGCGACGTTTTCGCGGGCATTGGCGTTGAGATGTGGGACGGCAAGCTGGAATTTGCCTTCGACCTCAAAGGCGCAGATGGCCTGCGCGGCTTCAAACTGGTCGATTCCATCGGGCCGGACGAGCTGCGCCTGACGCTGGACGGCGTGCACCTTTCCAAAGAAGCGCTCCGCAGCGTTTACCGCGGCGGCAACTGGTATGCACAAATCGACATCGCCAAAAAACTGGCGGCATCGCGTGGGGACAAAGACTGGAAACGTATTTGCACGGATGAACTGGGCGCGGAGCCTGCCCCCCTGCCCGCGGACGTCAAAAAACAAGCCGAAATGATTTATGGCGGCATCGCCCGCGCCCTGTCGGAACAATACGGCGGCGGCACCGTCTTCGCGGATGCATGGGACATCGCCGATGTCGCGGCCGGCTTTAAAACCATCAAAAAGGCAGCGGCGTGATGGCGGATAAGCTGCGCATCCTTCTTCTCGGCTCCGGCGGGCGCGAACACGCGCAGGCGTGGAAAATTACGCAATCGCCGCTGCTGGACGCGCTGGCCGTCATGCCGGGCAGCGATGGCATAGCCCTTTTGCCGCGCACGCGCTGCATTGCGGGCGATGCCGCTGACAAGGACGCCGTTTTGAAATATGCCGCGTCGTTCAAGCCCGACCTTGTTGTCATCGGGCCAGAAGGCCCGCTGGCGGCAGGCGTATCCGATGCGCTGCGCGAGGCCGGATATAAAGTCGCCGCCCCGTCGCAGGCGGCAGCGAAACTTGAAAGCTCCAAGATATTCGCCAAATCTTTCATGATGGGGCACGGCATCCCCACCGCCGATTTCGCCATCGCCGTATCGCCCGAAGACGCCGAGGTGAAAATATCGCAGTGGGATGTCGAGGGCAGCGGCATCGTGGTCAAGGCTGATGGCCTTGCCGCAGGCAAGGGCGTTGTGGTAACCCACGATATCGGCGAAGCGCTTGAAACCGCGCATGCGTTTATGTCAGACCCCGCGTGCAGCGTGAAATCCGACATGCTGCTGCTTGAACAAAAACTGAGCGGCCGCGAAGTTTCCGCCTTCGCCCTTTGCGACGGTACGGATTTTGTGACGATTGGCTATGCCTGCGATTACAAACGCGTCAACGACGGCAACGAAGGCCCGAACACGGGCGGCATGGGCGGCTATGCGCCCGAAGACTGGCCGTCTGCCAGTGCGCGCGCCTTTATCGAAAAATACATCTTCCGCAACGTGCTGGAGGGCATGGCCGCCGCAGGTACGCCCTATACGGGTTTTCTGTTCGCAGGGCTGATGATTGACGGCGCGGATATCAATGTTATCGAATTCAATACTCGCTTTGGCGACCCCGAAGCGCAAATCCTGCTGCCGATGATAGAAGACGACATCGTGCCCCTGCTGATGGCCGCGGCCGAAGGGCGGCTTTTTGCCATGAACCCGCCGCGCATGAAAGCCGGTAGCGCCGTGCATATCGTGATGACGTCCGAAGGATACCCCGAAACTTTCGGCACCGGCATGCGTCTTGGCGAAACCATCACCCTGCCGCCTGATTTGCTGGCGGCAGAGACCAACGACAACGCCCTTTTGTTCATCGCAGGCGCGCGCAAGAATGGCGATGCATGGCACAATACCGGCGGCCGCGTCCTTGGCATTACCGCCACAGGCAACGACATCGCCGAGGCGCGGGACAAAGCTTACGACGCCATCCGCCGCATCCATTTCAACGGCGCGCATTGGAGGTCAGACATTGGCCGCTGATTGTCCGCAAAAACCGTCCCCTCTGCGCGCGGCGGTTTTCGCCTCCGGCGCCGGCACCAATGCCGAAAACATTATTGCGACCTGCCAAGCCCTGCCTGAAATTAAAATCGCCCTTATTGTCACCAATAATCCGGCGGCAGGCGTCATCGCACGCGCCGCGCGCCACGGCATTCCCTGCGCCGTTATCCCCCGCCCGCAAGACCTGCCGCCGCGTACGGCCAAGGCGGCGCAGGAAGCGCAAATGCGCGAGGCCCTGCAAGCGGCAGGTATCGACTGGTTGTTCCTTGCCGGCTTTATGCAGCTGCTGAGCGCGGATTTTCTGGCGGA
>DDBY01000176.1 GCA_002334985.1 Micavibrio sp. UBA2020 | reverse complement strand
TCCGCCAGTACCTGAATAATCGGGCGCGAAACAAGGTCGCCGCGCAGCGACGGGATAATGCAGAAAGAGCAGCGGTTGTTGCAGCCTTCCGAAATTTTCAAATACGCATAATGGCGCGGCGTCAGCTTGATGCCCTGCGGCGGGACAAGGTCCACGAACGGGTCATGCGGCGCGGGCGCGACTTTATGCACGGCGCCGACGACTTCTTCGTATTGCTGCGGGCCGGTGACGGCCAGCACTTTGGGGTATTTTTTGGTAATCTGCTCAGGCTCCGCCCCCATGCAGCCGGTGACGATGACTTTGCCGTTGGCATCCATCGCCTCGCCAATTGCTTCCAGCGACTCTTCCTTCGCGCTGTCCAGAAAGCCGCAGGTGTTCACAATCACCACATTCGCGTCTTCGTAATTCGGCGACAGCTGATAGCCTTCGCTGCGCAGCTGGGTCAGAATCCGCTCCGTATCCACCAGCGCCTTGGGGCAACCGAGGCTGACAACGCCGACGGTCGGGGCTTCCTCGTCCTTGGTGTTTTTCTTTTTGGCGGTTTTGGTGGCGGGTTTGTTTTGGGCGGCGGTCATGAATTTCCTCGATTTTTTGCGCCAGCCTGTATATCAAAGCGATTAAGTTATGTAAAGATTTTGTTGAAAGTCTTTGAAAAAACTTCGCATATTCTATACATAATGCCGGACAAGGAGCCATCATGCAGGCCAAGAAACGGCAAAAAGCCGACATCAGCAATCCAACCAACGACCCCGCCATCGCGGCGGTCATGGAGCGCTATGCCGTATCGGTAACGGAGCATGTGCTGTCGGCCATGGAAACGCATGACACGCTGGCCGACCCCGTCGCGCGCCAATACCTGCCGGCTGCGGATGAATTGGTGAATACACCTGAAGAGCTCGATGACCCCATCGGCGATGATGCGCATAGCCCCGTAAAGGGCATCGTGCACCGCTACCCCGACCGCGTACTGCTGAAACCCGTGCATGTCTGCGCGGTCTATTGCCGTTTTTGTTTCCGCCGTGAAAAAGTCGGCCCGGGCAGCGAAGCCCTGAGCGCGGATGAACTTGCCGCCGCCATCGATTACATCAAAAATGCGCCGCAAGTCTGGGAAGTGATTTTGACGGGCGGCGACCCCTTCGTGCTATCGGCGCGGCGCCTGCGCGATATCATGACGGCATTGAATGCCATTCCGCATGTGCAGGTTATCCGCTTTCACACCCGTGTGCCTGTGGCCGACCCCGTGCGCATCACCGATGATGTGATAGCGGCGCTGGAAAGCGAAAAAGCCGTTTATGTGGTGCTGCACGCCAATCACGCGCAGGAATTGACGGACAGCGTGAAGACTTGTGTGCGTAAATTTATAGCTGCGGGCATACCGCTTTTGTCGCAATCGGCGCTGCTGCGCGGCGTGAATGACAAGCCGGAGGTGCTTGAAAACCTTTTCCGCGCCCTGACCGCGATGAAGGTGAAGCCTTATTACCTGCACCACCCCGACCTTGCCCCGGGCACGTCGCATTTCCGCCTGACGATTGCGGAGGGGCAGGATATCATGCGCCGGTTGCAAGGCCGCGTATCGGGCGTCGCCCTGCCGCGCTATATGCTGGATATTCCGGGTGGGCACGGCAAGGTGCCGGTAGAGCCGCGCTGGATAGCGCCCGCACAAGACGGCGACGGCTATACCGTGCGGGATTATCGCGGCAATTCTCACCCGTATGAAAAAACCCGCAAAGACGGCGACTAAATTTTTTTAATTGTCATTCGCCGGACAGGGATTGCGCGGCATGTTGAGCGGGTAGGCCGTGACAACTTCGCTCTTGTCATTATTCAGCACGATGCGCACGCGCAAATCATCAGCCATAATGTCGGCGACATAGTATCCGTTGTTTTGCTGTTTCCACGGCAGATTGTCGTTGGCGGCGGCGCGCTCCACCGTTGTGATGATTTTATCGGCGTTCCAATCGACGGGAAATTCCGATTTGCAGGGTTTGCCCTGCCCGTGCAAATGCCCGCCACCGCTGCGGTCACCGTACAAAATATGCGTGCGGCGCGTGCCTGTTATAACGGGCGCTTGTTTTTCTTCGGTCTTGTTCTCTGCTTTGGGCTTTTCGGGCGGGACAATCAGTGCCTGCACGCCCAGCGGGTCTTGCGGGTCAACTTTCGACAATCCCCCCATCAACATCGGTATCACGATGACGATAGCTGTGACAAAAGCAAATATCTTTTTGAAAAAACCGCGCTGCGACATACGGGAGCCTCCCTGCTATGTGCTGATTTTACACGGCATCCGGCAGCGGCGGCAAGTGCCCATGCAGGGCTTCGCGGGCGGCTTCGACGCTGGGGGCTTTCAGGCGTAGGCTGCCGTTTGTATCGCCGCTTTCATCAAGGGATAAAACAATATCGTATTTCTCTGCCGCCGCGGCTGCCGCAAGCCAGTCGGGCGCGCTGCCAAAGCGGGCTTGTGACATATTCTGGATTTCCCCCAACGTGGTTGCCGCAAAAATGACGCGGTTTGCCTGCCGCGCGAGTGCGTCCATGGATGCTTTTTGTCCGCGTGCGATGGTGTGGATATCCTGCGCCGTTAAATCTGCCGCAGACCAGCCGGCAATATTGCGCGCAAGGTCTTCGCAGAAAGTCGCGGCATAATCAGCGATGTGGCAGGTGCCATAGGCGGCGGCCAATCCTTGCGCAATGTTCTCACGCGACTGCGCATCACCACCGGTGATGGCCACGCGCTTCAGGAAATAAGGCCGGATAACAGGATGCAAATGCGGCCAGTAACGCCAAGGGTCACTGCGCATGGCGGTGCCCGAAATCTGCACCGCACCACGCGCCGTATCGACGGGAATAAAACGGATACCGAGCGCCCATGCGACCTGATACCCATAGCTTTCCGATGCAAACAGCGCATCGAAATCATCCTGCAGGCAGTGTTTGCGCAGGGTGTCGCGCCACGCGTGGTAAAACGGTATGTCGTGCGGGTTTTGCGGTTCTTGCGGCATGTCGTGGTCGTGATGTACCACGGTGCAATCCGGGTATAATTCGCGTATCCATTCATAACGCAAATGCCCCGGAATAGGCTCCCCTGCCAGTGTTAAAACCACAATCGTCAGGCGGCGGCAGGAACGGCGGGCGAAATCCAGCAAATACAAATGCCCGTTCGTGGGGGGCATGAATTTGCCGAAAACAAGCCCGTGCTCTGCCAGCGGGGCGTCGATTGCGTGCGTTATGGCCGGTGTGATGTCGATACGGTTCATGCGGCTTGGCGTTCCTGAGCGGCGGTTTGAAGGGCGTCCACGGTGCGGCAGGCGGCGTCAAATTTTTGCACCCAGCTGCCGGAGATTTTTTGATAACGGCGGCCATGCTGCTGCAAAACCGCTTCGCAGCGTGCCAGAAAATCCGCGCGGTTATCGGGCAGATAGCGGTGCACATCATCAACCCAGACCGTATCAATATCCATCAGCAGGTAAAGGTCGTAATCGCTGGCGGCGGCCATGGCCTCCACCCATGCGGGGCAGTCGTTAAAAAGCCAGTGGCTCCATACCGTGGTCGTCAGCGCGTCCGTATCGCAAACCAGAAGGCCGCTTTCGGCTTTATCCTGCGCGGCCCGCTCCGCCCGCCGCTGTCCGGCGGCAATCGCGCCCATGTCGTTGATACCGAGGGTGCGGCCATGTTCTTCGATATACCCCTTGGCGTATTCCGCGCAAAGCGGCGCGGCGTAATGCGCCGCCAGTTTTTCCGCCAGCGTCGATTTCCCCGTCGATTCGGGGCCGAAAAGGCATATTTTCAAAGGTTTTTTATACCCGCGGAAAACCTGCGACATATAAAGGTCCAGCAGCGCGTCCGTCGTCTCCGGCCAGATAATCCCTGCGGGCAGCAGATAGGTATCGGCCTTGCGCGTATCGAACATGACATCCGTTGCCTGAAACAAATCCATGATGCGGTGGCGCGCATAATCATCGGGCGGCAAAGCGCGGCAAAGGCCGAGAGCTGCCGCGCTTTCGGCCGTGTCCATTTCGCGGGTTTGCAACATATTCTGCCAGTCCGCGGGCGCAAGACGGCCGGCGGTATAACCCGCGCGTTTTATCGCCGCGACCAGACGGCCAAGGGGCAGCGGTGTTTTTCCGGCGATGTGGTAAATATCCGCGGGCGCATTCTGCGACAGATGCGCCATGGCGCGCGCGGCATAATCGACGGGGGTGATATCGACATGCAAAACATCGTCAAATCCGTCCGGCATCACGCCCAGTGCCGCCAAGCCTTGGCCGAACAACGCCAGAAAATCACGCTCCGGCGCCGCGCCGCTTTGGGTGTCGCCCGTCAAAAGCCCGAAACGGTAATGCCAGATGCGGCAGGCGTCTTCGGGCACGTTCAAAAGCAGGCACTCTGCCGCGAATTTTGTTTGCGCATAACCGCCATAAACGCGGCGTACGTTTTCAAGTTTGTCATCTTCGCGCAGCAGGCCTTTGTTTTGGTCGGTGCTGACAAAAACGGACAGAGTCGATGCGGTGTGAACATCCTTACGGCGACCTATCAGGGCAAAATTTAAAACTTCGCGCACCGCACCCAGATTGGCGGGGGCGAGGGTTTCGAAATCGGCCAGCATATTGACCGTGGCAGCGCAGTGGTAAATAGCGCCCACGCTTTGCGCCAGTGCATCATACTGGTTTTTATCCATGCCAAGCCAGGTCAACGACGCGTCGCCCGCAACCGCATGCAAACGCGCAGCATGCGCGGGTGGCAGGGGCAGGTCGTATTTTGCAAAGGTTTTTTCAATCCTTATGCGCGCCGCCTTGTCGTCTTCGGCGCGGACAAGGCAGTAAATATCGCGCCCGCCCGATGCCAGCAGCGCCGCCAAAACGCGCGAGCCGAGGCAGCCTGTCGCGCCTGTCAAAAAAATCGGCGCTTGTGCTGTATCCATCTGCGCTCTGTGCGCGGCGGCGGTGATGCGGCTTTGCATGTCAGTATCAAAAGATACGCGGGCGCGTAAATCGTCAGCAGACATGGCGAAGGGTTCGGCATTTATGCCGCGGGCGGCGATTTCGCGGATGCTCATACCCTCTGCCGTTTGCGCGAGGGCAGCGTCAATCTTTGCGCGTGCCGCATCCAGCGTCAGGCGGATGATGCCAAGGGAATCGCCGCCCGCGCTATAAAAACTCTGGTCTATACCAAATCGTCCATGGCCGATAACCCCGCGCCACAAATCCCATAGCGCCTTTTCGGCGGGGCTTTCGGGCGGCGTACTGTCGTTGTTTGTTGGCAGCGGCAGCGCGGCAAGCGCCGCGTAATCGGTCTTGCCCGTCGCGGTCAGGGGGAAGCTGCCGAGGGGTAAAATGCGTGACGGCACCATCCACGCAGGGAGTTTCGCGGCCAGCTGCGCGCGCAGGGCGGCTTCGTCAATTTTTGCCGTGGTCGTGACATAGGCAATGATTTGCGCAGGGGCGGGCGTTTTGATGACGGCAGTCTTGCGGATGCCTGCGCAGGCGGCCAGCTGGGTTTCAATCTCGTCCGGCTCCACCAGTTGGCCGCGCAGTTTGAATTGGCGGTCGATGCGCCCATGGAATGCGATGTCGCCATTTTTCAGCAGCGATACGCGGTCGCCCGTGCGGTAAAACCGCGCACCGTCTAGCATCACGAATTTGCGCGCGTTCAATTCGGGCAGGTTCAGATAGCCGCGCGCCAGCTGCACGCCGCCGATATAAAGCTCGCCATCTATAATGCGGTATTCAACGCCGTCCATCGCCGTACCCAGCAGCGGTTTTTGCCATGTTTCTGCATTGCAGGGGCACAGGCTGGTGCAAATGGTCGCCTCGGTCGGGCCGTAAACGTTGATGACGTTCAGGCGTTCTGCCCATGCGCGTACGGTATCTGGCGGGCAGGCCTCGCCGCCGATGATAATCGTCTCAAGGCTGTCCGGCGCGTCTTGCGGCGCAATCAGCCGCAGCAGAGCAGGGGGCAGGTCGCTGTGGGTGATGCGGCGGCTTTGCATGAATTTCAAAAGCTTCGCGCCATCGCGCAGGGTTTCATCATCCGCAATCACCAGCGCCGCACCCGACAAAAGCGCCGTGCCGATATCCGACAGCGACGCATCGAAGCTGATGGAGAGGTAAAACAAACTGCGGCTTTGCGGCGTCAGGCCAAAGGCGGCGATTTGCTGTTCAATCACGTTGACGATACCGCGGTGTTCGACAGCAACCCCCTTGGGCGTCCCCGTGGAGCCGGAAGTGTGCATAACATAAGCGAGACGCGCGGCATCGTACGGCGCGGGCGTTATGGCTGTGCCTGCAGGCAGGGGGGCGGGCAGGCTGGCGGCATCTAGAAATACGCGGATATCGGCATCGGCCACAATAAAATCCCGCCGCGCCGAGGGCAGCGACGGGGGCAGCGGCGCAAAGGCCAGCCCTGCGTACCAAACGCCGAGCATCGCCGCGACGTAATCTGCGGATTTTTCAATGCTGATGCCGATAACGCTCTCGGCAGGCAGGTTTTTGTTTTGCAGCATCCGGCCGATGGCGGCGGCGCGGCGCAGCAGCAGGTCGTATGTCGTCATGCCGGATTTATCTTCGATAGCGACCTGATGCCCATAGCGGGCGGCGATATCGGCGAAGGCGTCCATGAAACCTTTTTGCATGCGTTTCTCCTATGCGCTCAGGCCGAAAGACTGGTCGAGGACATGCGCCGTCAGTAGCGTCATCAGCACAGGTTCCTGCGCGGCGCGTTCGCGCGCATCCATTTCTTCAAGGCGTGCGGGCAGCGCGCGCGCGGCAGCCGTGTCGAAAAACGGCAGTGCGGCGAAGCTGGCCGAAGAAAAATGGTCGTTCAGCATCTCGCGCAGGCGGCCGGAGGCAAAAAGGCTGACAGGCGGCGCCATGAAGGGATGCTTCTGGCGGCCATAAACCGTTTCGCTCAGATAAGGTCTCAGCGCGCGGCGCAGGATATATTTTTCGCAGCCGTTTTTGATTTTCATGGAAACAGGCAGGCGGCGCACAGTGTCAAACAGGTGGTGGTCGAGGAAAGGCAGGCGCCCCTCCACGCTATGCGCCATGTCCATGCCATCGCCAAGTGTGCGCAGGATGTAGCCGGCAAGCGCGGTCTTGCTCCAGACCCAGGCGGAGCGGTTGACGGCATGCCAGCCGCGCGTCACCTCGCCCGCGCGGGTATCGGCCATCAACGCGGCATAGGCATCGCTTTGTGTGTGCTGCGCGCGGAAAGCTGCGCCCAGCACGCCATGCAGACGCAGGCCGAGCGTCGCCTTGGCCGCCAGAAAAGCGGGGACATAACCCATGGCGGTTTCTACGGCGCGGGTATCAAGCCCATCGCCGAGTGCGATTTGCACACCGGCCGATGCGCCGTTGGTGGCGTAAAGGCGGGCTTGCTGGACGGTGGCATCTGCCCCCGCCTGCGCCCAGAGGTCCTGGCGCAGGTGCGGATAGCCTGCGAAAATTTCATCCGAGCCTTCGCCCGATAGCGCGACCTTGAACCCTGCGGCGCGAATGGCGCGGTTCAGCAAATATTTTCCGGCCAGATGGCCGTTGATAGCCAGCCCCTCGCCTGCGCGCACGGCATCCGGCAAATGCGTGACCAAATCA
>DDBY01000044.1 GCA_002334985.1 Micavibrio sp. UBA2020 | reverse complement strand
GATGGACACGCCCGGCCACGTCGATTTCGCGTATGAAGTCAGCCGCTCGCTCGCCGCCTGCGAAGGCGCGCTTCTGGTCGTGGACGCCAGCCAAGGGGTGGAGGCGCAGACCCTCGCCAACGTTTATCAGGCCATCGACAACAATCTTGAAATCGTTCCGGTCATCAACAAAATAGACCTGCCCGCGGCGGATGCCGAGCGTGTGCGCACGCAAATCGAGGACGTTATCGGGATTGACGCGTCGGATGCCGTTTTGACTTCCGCCAAAAGCGGGATTGGTATTGACGACCTTCTCGAAGCCATCGTCACGCGCCTGCCCGCGCCGAAGGGCGACCCGAACGCGCCCTTGAAGGCTTTGCTGGTCGATAGCTGGTACGACGCTTATCTGGGCGTGGTTATTCTGGTGCGCATCGTCGAAGGCACCGTGCGCGTGAAGGATAAACTCCGTTTCATGAGCACCGGCGCCGCCTACGAAGCCGACCGCGTGGGTGTGTTTACGCCCAAACACGTCATGACGGGCGAGTTGAAACCCGGTGAAATGGGCTTCATCACCTGCGGCATCAAAACCATTCACGAAACCAAAATCGGCGATACGATTACGTTTGACCGCACCCCTTGCGCGGAAAAACTGCCGGGCTTCAAACCCTCTGTGCCGATGGTTTTCTGCTCTATCTTCCCGCTGGATTCCAGTGAATTTGAAAAGCTGCGCGATTCCCTCGGCAAACTGGCGCTGAACGATGCAAGTTTGCATTACGAAGCTGAAAGCTCCAACGCGCTCGGCATGGGGTTCCGCTGCGGCTTCCTCGGCCTTTTGCATCTGGAGATTATTCAGGAGCGTCTGGAGCGTGAATATAACCTCGACCTCATCCCCACGGCGCCGTCGGTTGTGTATAAACTTGAACTGACCAACGGCGACCACATGGAGCTGTATAACCCCGCTGACATGCCGGACGTGGTGCGTATCGAAAAAATCGAAGAACCGTGGATTAAAGCCACGATTTTCGTGCCCGACGAATACCTCGGCGGTATTTTGCAGCTGTGTCAGGAACGCCGCGGCGTGCAGGTGGAGCTGACATGGGTCGGCAGCCGCGCCATGGCGGTTTACCGCCTGCCGCTGAACGAAGTCGTGTTCGATTTCTATGACCGCCTGAAATCCATTTCCCGCGGATATGCCAGCATGGACTATGTGCTGGACGGGTTCGAAGAGGGCGACCTTGTGCGTATGAACATTCTTGTGAACGGCGAGCCGCTCGATGCGCTGTCCATGATTGTCCACCGCTCGCAGTCCGAACGCCGCGGCCGCCAGTTGTGCGAACGCCTCAAAGACCTTATTCCGCGCCAGCTGTTCAAGGTCGCCGTGCAGGCGTCCATCGGCGGCAAGATTATCGCCCGCGAAGATATCTCCGCCCTGCGCAAGGACGTGACGGCGAAATGCTACGGCGGCGACGTCAGCCGCAAACGCAAGCTGCTCGACAAGCAAAAAGAGGGCAAAAAGAAAATGCGCCAGTACGGCAACGTCGAAATCCCGCAATCGGCCTTCATCGCCGCTTTGCGCATGAGCGACGAGAAGTAAAATTTGCCCATCAAACAAAAAAAGCCGCCCGTGCAAAACGTGGCGGCTTTTTTGTTGTGCAAAGTCCGGCTTTAAAACGGCACAGCCGCCCCGTGCTGCACCAGAAAGCGGTAGGCGGCGGCGATGGAGCGGGCGTCGTGCAGGGCGTTGTGTTCCTGAATGCCGTCCATGGGCGCGCCCAGCACGGCGGCCAGCTTGCCGGAATTGACGCCGGGGCGGATGCCGAAGCTGGCGCCTTTGTCCATGAACCACGGGCCGATGTTGTGGCTGTCGAAATCATCTTCGCCGTCCGGCATGCCGGCCCAGCCAAGGTTTTCGCGCATCACGCGCGCATCCCAGCCGTAGCACGACGTCGCATCGCCCTGCACGAAGGCGATGAAGGCGTGATAGGCATCGGGGAAGGGGACGCCTTCCTGCGCCACGTCGGCATTGGTGATGCCGGTCAGCTGCGTAAAAAAATCGGACAGAACCGGATTCTTGACGGGCTTTATGAGTATTTGGAATTCATCGACTTCCTGCAGGCGGTCAAGGTCGAAGCGGATGGCGCCGATTTGCACCAGCTCGCGGTACTGGCCGGGCAGCGACCAGTCGGCCTGCATCGCGCCTTCCCATGTCGTGAATTCGGTATCATAAAAAACGACGGTGCGTGCCATGCGCGGTTATGCCCCCGGTTTGAATTTGCGCATGAACTGCACGATTTTGCCGCCGGATTTATGTTCCGCCTCCAGCTTCGCCTTATAGGCGTTCTGGTCAACAGGGCCGACGGCTTTTTCGATGAAGCCGAAGGTTTCCGCCCAGTCGCGGATATATTTCTGGATGGATCGTCCCGCACCGTGCCCCGCGTCTTTTTCAACGCGCATGAGCGTCAGGTTGTCGGGCGATGATTTCGCCTGCAGCGTTGCGGCCAGCTTGAACGAATGCCACGGCACCACGCGGTCGTCGTGGTCGGCGGTTTTAATCAGGTGCTTGGGATATTTCGCACCCGGCTTTACGTTATGCAGCGGGGAGTAGCGCGCGGCCGTGTTAAAATCGGCCTTGATATCCGGATCGCCGTAATCCGACTTCCACGCCGCGCCGTAGGTGGCGAGGTGAAAACGGAACATGTCGGTCACCGCAACCTCGGTAATCACCGCGCCGAACAGGTCGGGACGCTGCAGCATGGTGGCGGAAGTCAAAAGCCCGCCATTGCTGCCGCCGTTGATGACAAGGCGTTCTTTGGACGTATAGTTGTTTTTTTGCAGATGTTCCGCGCAGGCGATGAAATCGTCGAACACATTCTGTTTTTTGTTCAAACGGCCGCCGTTGTACCAGTCTTCGCCATATTCGCCGCCGCCGCGCAGGTTGGCCTGCACATAAATGCCGCCGGATTTGACGAAGTGCATGATGGAGCTGTCATAGCCCGGCGTCAGCGGCACGTTGAACCCTCCGTAGCCGTAAAGAATGGTCGCCGCGCTGCCGTCCAGTTTGGTATCGGGGTGGCGGATGATGGTCATGGGCACCTGCGTGCCGTCCTTGGACGTGGCATGCACGCGCTCGACCACGCAATCGGCGAGGTCGTATTTGGCGGGGCCTTTGCGCACGAAATCCAGCGTGTTTTTGTCGATGTCATAACGGTAAACATCGCCCTGCGTTTGCCAGCCGGAAATCTTCATGGTGAAGAAATCATCGTCTTTTTGAATGCGTGCATAGCCTGCCGTCGATTGCAGGGGCAGGGGCATGTCGTGCAGGTGCTGGCCTTCGGGCGTGAAAACGCGCACCGCATCTGCGGTATCGTGGGTATAAAAACCGAACAGCTTGCCTTTATGAATCATCGCGCTGTCGAGGATATCGACGTCGTGCTGTGCAATCACGGTTTGCCAGTTCTCAGGCGCAGGGTTATGCGGGTCGAGCTTCACCAGCTTGCCGCGCGGCGCATCGTGATTGGTGACGGCGAGGATTTTGCCGTCCTCCAGCTCCGCAATCGGGTTCACGGTATAGGTTCTGGGCGCGGTGATTTGCTTGAATTCTTCGTCGCTGCCAAAGGGGCGGAAGGAAAGGCCGCTGTTTTTATCCGTGCCGATGCTGTGCCAAGCCCATTCGTATTTGGCGGTTGAAAGGCGCGATACGCCGACGAAGGAGTCATGCTCCGCCACTTGATAAACCGTTTTATCGCCTGCGGCATCCTGCCCGATGGTGTGGTGCTTCACCACGTTGCGGCGCGTGCCGTCGTGCAGGGGATAGGTATAGTTAAAACTGTCATGGCTGCTCTTGTCCCAGAGGATGCTGGTAAAGCGGCAGTTTTCGATTTTATCGCCGATATCCGCGCCGGTGGCGACGTCCAGAATATGCAGCGTTTGCGCATCGCTGCCGGCTGCGGAAACCAGATAGGCCACGCGTTTGCCGTCGGCGCTGGGCGTCCAGCCGGAAAGGGCGACGGTGCCGTCCTTGCTCAGCGTGTTCGGGTCAATCAGCGTGCGCCACGGGCCTTCTTCGCTGTCCGATACCTCGATCACGCTTTGCGCGGCGAGGGATTTGTGGAAGGTGCGGAAATACGTCTGGCCATAACGGCTGGGCAGGCCGTGGCTGTCGTAATCAAGCGCGTCGGTCATGAACTGCTCGGCGCGTTTCATGCCTTCTTCCTGACCCTTGATATAGTCTTCGAAGCGGGCGTTTTGCTTGCCGACCCAAGTGGCGGTCGCAGGCGCATCGAGGTCTTCGAGCGGGCGGAAGGGGTCGGATACCGGCACGCCATGTTTGATTTCGACAAGGCTGTTGTCAACGGGCGGCTCGCCTGCGCGGAACTGCTGCTCCGGCGTCACGGTGAACTGCATATCGGGCAGTTTCGGGGCGCGGTTGTCGTTGTCGGCAATCTGCTCTTTGCCAAAGAATTTATTGGCAAGTTCACGCAGGGAACGTCCGAAGGCCATGGCGGTCTCCTTGGTAATCACGAAATTTTTGAACGAAAACTGGGGAGAGTTTGCAAAATTATTGCGTAAAATGCAAATCTTTTGTAATTTACATAAATTTCTGAAAACGGATGCGGTTTCAGCAGCTAAGCAGGGCGGGCTGAAAACCTGAACGTCAATAGTAAGGGATTAGGCTTCCTGTGCGCGGATATGGGCGATAAGGCCGGCGGTGGAGGAATCGCGCTCGCCGGAGGCGGGGGCGGTGCCGGCGATTTCGGGCTCCAGCCCCTTGGCGAGGACTTTGCCCAGCTCGACCCCCCACTGGTCAAAGCTGTTCACGCACCAAAGAACGCCCTGCACGAAAACCTTGTGCTCGTACATCGCCAGCAAAAGGCCGAGGGTATAGGGCGTCAGCGCATCCAGCATAAAGGTGGTGGAGGGGCGGTTGCCCGTGAAATGCCGGTGCGGCTCCGCCGTGTTCGCCTGTCCGGCCATCAGCGCCGCGCTTTGCGCAAGGCAATTGGCCAGCAGCATGTTTTGCTGCGCGGGGCTGCCGTCTGTCGGCTTGACGCTGACGATGAAATCGACGGGGACGACATCGGGGCTTTGGTGCAGCCACTGGAAGAAACTATGCTGCGCATCCGTGCCCGGTTCGCCGAAGATAATCGGGCCGGTCGCAACGGCGACGGTCTTGCCGTCCTGCATCACGCGCTTGCCGTTGCTTTCCATGTCCAGCTGCTGCAAAAACGCGGGCAGGCGGCGCAGCGATGCGTGATAGGGAATAACCGCCAGCGCAGGATAGTTGTAAAAATTGCGGTGCCACAGCCCGATAAGGCCGAGCAGTACGGGCAGGTTTTTTTCCAGCGGTGCGGATTTGAAATGCGCATCCATGTCGCGGCCACCCGCCAGCATCTCGCCGAATTTTTCCGCGCCAATCATCAGCATGACCGAAAGGCCGATAGACGACCAGACGCTATAACGTCCGCCCACCCAATCCTGAAACGGGAACATGTTTTCGGGCGCAATTCCAAACGCGGCCACGGCTGGTGCATTTGTCGATGCGGCGACGAAATGGCGCGCGACGGCGGCTTCGTCGCCTTTGTAATGTTCGACCAGCCATGCGCGCGCGATATTTGCGTTTTGCATGGTTTCTGCCGTCGTGAATGTTTTGGACGCGACGATAAAAAGCGCGGTTTCAGGATTTACACGCGCAAGGGCAGCGGCAAGGTCGGATGCCTCCACATTCGCGACGTAATGCGCGCGCAGGCGCGGGTGATGAAAAGCGGACAGCGCCTCGCAGGCCAACTGCGGGCCGAGGCTGGAGCCGCCAATGCCGATATTCACAATATCGGTGATGTCCTTGCCCGTGTGGCCTTTCCACGCGCCGCCGCGCACGGCTTCGCTGAAATCCGCCATGCGTTTCAGCGTTTCATGTACGGCAGGCACCACGTTTTCGCCATCGACGCGGATATCGGCATCCGCGGCGGCGCGCAGGGCGGTGTGCAGCACGGCGCGGTTTTCGGTCGCGTTGATTTTCTCGCCCGACAGCATGGCATCGCGGCGTTTTTCAAGCCCGGCGGCGCGGGCGAGGCCTACGAGCAGGCCAAGGGTTTCTTCGGTGATGTGGTTTTTGGAAAAATCCGCCAGCATGCCGGGCAAGCGCAGCGAAAGCTTTTCAAAGCGCGCCGCATCCTGCGCAAATAAATCACGCAGCGCGGTTGTGGTCAATTTGCGGTGATGCGCTTGCAAAAGCGGCCAGGGGCTCAGCTGGTTGATATCTGTCATAAATCATTCCTGTGTCAAAAAAATGGTGCCGTGCATTTGCTGCGAACGGCTTATTTCTTTTCCGGTTCCTTCATACCCGGCGGACGGTCGAGCAAAATATCCGGCTTGATGCCTTCGGGTTTCCCGACCATCACAATCGTCAGCTCATCCGCTTTCAAAAGCCGCTGCGCGACACGTTTCACGTCTTCGGGTGTTACTTTCATCAGCTCGGCATTGCGGCGGTTGATATAATCCGCGTCCAGCCCATCGCGCTGCAGGCCGTTCAGGGTCGATGAAATATCGCCCGTCGATGTCAGCTCCAGCAGAAGAGAGCCGGTCAGGTATGCCTTCGCATCGGTAATTTCGACTTCCGTCGCGCCTTCTTCGGCCATGCGTTTCCATTCGTCTTTCAGAACGTCGATGGCTTCTTTGGCTTTTTCATTGCTGGCGGCAAAACCGGCGGTCAGCAGCGCCGTCTGGCGCATGCTTTGCAGGCTGGAATAAATGCCATAGGTCAGGCCGCGTTTTTCGCGGATTTCGCGCATCAGACGCGCATCGAAACTGCCACCGCCGAGGATATAGTTCATGATGACGGCGGCATGCCAGTCTTTATCGTCGCGCGGAATGCCCGCCGCGCCGATATTGATTTGGGTCTGCGGCGTATTCAGCGGGAACAGAATGGTCTTGCCCGTATATTTGGGCAGGAAGAAGCCGGATTTTTCGCTTTCCCCCTCCGCCGGCAGGGCGCCGAAGGCTTTATCGACAAGACGGGCGGCTTCGTCCTCTGTGATGTCGCCGGCGATGGCCAGCTTCAGCCCGCTGCGCACGAATTGCGACGCGGTATAATCAACAAGGTCCTGGCGCGTGATAGCCGCCATCGAGGCCAGATGCCCCGCGCCCGGCAGGCCGTAAGGGTGGCCTTCGAAAACCATACCGTTGAAGGCGCGTGCCACCAGCCATGCGGGGTCGCCAAGGTCATGCTGGATTTGCGCGACGTTGGCGTTGCGCATGCGCTCGATGGCATCCGCATCGAAACGCGGATGGGCGAGGGCGAGTTGCAGCAGGTCAAAGGCAAGTTCGCGGTGCTCTTTCAGCGTGCGCAGCTGGCCGTAAAACGCGTCGCGTCCGGCGGTGAAGCCCAGTTGGATGGCGTTATCGGACAGCTTGGCCTGAAATTCCTGGCTTCTGATATTGCCCGCGCCTTCGTCCAGCATGATGGAAACAAGACGCGCAACGCCCGGCTTGCCGTCGGGGTCGTTTACAAGCCCGCCTTCGAATGAAAAATCCATCGAAATGACGGGCACGGTCTTGTCGCTGACCAGCCAGACCTCGACGCCGGATTTGGTTTTGAAGGTTTTAACGTCGAGGATTTTTCCTTGCTGCTGGGCGGTTTGCGGCTTTTCAACCTGCGGCTTTTCGGCAAGGGCGGGGGCGGCAAAAAGAAAGCCGCACAGCGCCAGCGTCATGAACAGGGGGCGGATTGTCATTGTTTGGCTCCCTGTGGTGCGGGTTTTTCGGTTTTTGGCGCGGGCGGTGCCTTGGGCATCAAAATGCCCGTCACCGGAAAGTCGTCGTTCTTGAACAGCGTGCTCGCCGATTGCGCCACGTCTTCGATA
>DDBY01000019.1 GCA_002334985.1 Micavibrio sp. UBA2020 | reverse complement strand
CTCGCACCCACCCCCAACCCACGACAGCAGCCAGCGACGACGCACGAGGGGGTGAGAGGTGATTACATTGTATTTCGCTCCCTTCCTCTCCCCCCCCCCCCCCGCCCGCGCCACCCCCCCCCCGCCCGCCGGCAGCCGCGAGGCAGCCATTGAAGAGCTGAAAAAGCAAATTGCCGCGCAGCGCGCGCGGCTCGACCCCGAGGTGCTGAAACGCGCGGCCAAAGCCGCGGAGCTGTCACAAAAACCCGCGGCCGAGCGTGCCGCCGGACTTGTCCCCTATGACCGCGCCGCCGCGGCGGAAGCGGTGCGGCTTTTTTTGCAAAACCACCCCGACGCCGCACATTTCGAAGAAGAGCTGATAAGCCTTCTGCGCCAGCAGGAGCAATAACCCGATAAGGCAGACACAAAAAAAAAGACCGGCCTGAAAGCCGGTCTTTTTTTATTCAGGCAAAATGTCCGTTACATCTGACCAATAATGTCATCCACGGTGGAGCTGACGGGCAGAACGCTGAAGCTTTTCCAGCTCGGAATATTGCCGGGGGCGCTGAGGCCGCCGCTGGTCAAATCGTTGAGCGCGTTCGTGATAAAGGTCGTATTGGTGGCGTTGGTGATTTCCTGCAAAAGGTCGGTACCACCGCCGGAGATCGAATTGTTGAGCATTTCATAGAGCGTGAAGTAGGGCATACCCCTTTCAATCGCCGCGCCCATCAGGCTCTGGAATTCATCTACGAACGCCGGGGGCGTGTAGTCATTGCCCCACAGCTGGGCAATGCGGGAGCATTCGCCGTCCGGCGTCGCCGCCGCCATCAGGCTGCTGACCGCGCTGTTAATCATGCTGACGATGGAGTTCACAAGGCTGTTGATAGCACTGGTCACGGCCGCGACCGCGCCGCTAATCATCGAGTTAATCATCGACCATGCCGCGTTGATGGTGGCCACAGCCGTAATCACCGCCGTCGGCATCGCAAGACCCAGAAGGTCCATCGCGGAAACCAGCGTGGTGTAATAGCTGTTGATGTCGGCGACATAACCGCCAAGGTCACCCATCGGCCCCGCAATCGCACCCAGAAAACTGTCGATGGCGCTGCTTACGAAATCGTTCAGATAACTCGCGATCGTCGCACCCAGCATGTGCGAAATGGAATCCGTGAAGTTGCCAACGTGCCCCTGCATGATGGGAGAGACCACCGCATCAAGGCCGCGCACAAGCTTGGTCGAAGCGCCGAAGTCGGGGAAGGAGCTGGTACCAAAGACAGAGGTATTGTTAATCGGCAAAGACGTCATGGCGCTGACGTCGGAAAAAATACCGCCCAGACGTGCCGTCAGCATCAACGCGCGGTCAAAACAGGTCATACCGACGGAGTTGTCGTTTTGCTTGATAAGCTCGCGCGCCTCGGATTTGCCTTCGACACGTTTGGCGTCAGCGCGGTTCCCGATAATTGGCAACATTTCATTGCAATCACAGCCCGGCTGGCAGGCATTGGCGGACGTGACCGACAAGGACATCATCACCGCAAGGAAAAGCGCTATAAATCCGTATTTTCTCATGCCTTCAGACCTCAATCACGCCACAAAACGTGCACATATCACTCCGCTTACGGCCACTTCCCTTACGGGCAAGTTACCGAAGCGCCCGCCCTCGCAATCACCTCGCAAAGCGTATTGTCAGTGGAAAAATCCGGAATAGACGGCACCGGCAACGCGGCAATAGCTGCTTGCAGGTCGTCGAAAATACCGTCGGTATCACCCGCTTCCCAGTTTTTGGTGAAACGGTCGCCCGCGCCGCCCGGAATAGCGGAGTCCATCAACTCGGCCATCGTCAGATAGGGCACTTCGGTCGCGATACCTTTTTCCTTGATACGCTCCCACAGGTTTTCAATGCCGGGGCAATCGACGTTGTTGTCGGGGGTGGTGTTGCCGTATTCGACGGTGGTGGATTCAAGACCTTCCGCATCGGCAAACTGGCCGAAAAAGGCGGAAAGCGCATCTGTAATCACGGATGCGAAGTTGGTATTGCCGATAAAGCTACCCGAGAAAAGGTTACCACCACGTTCCGCCGATACACCGGCGGCCTGGTTGAAGCAGGTCATGGCCAGAACGCTGTCGGGCTTGACCACAATCTGTTCGGTCACGGCCACATCATAAAGAACACGCGCTTGCGCTTTTTTCTGGGCGGCGTCCAGAACCTGCGGCGAGCAGCCCTCGACAGCCTGTGCATGGGCGCCGGCGCTGATAAACACCACACAAGCGACTGACAAAGCTGACAAAAACAGCTTTTTCGTCACGGATGCGGCAGAAATCGGGAGAATCTTCTTCATGGCGATACCCTACGCTGTAGATGGATGACGCAATTATATCTTTAATTTTAGCAAAATTCTCGGCATGTGTCTGCATCAAAGTAGTATAATGCAGGTTAACCATATAGAATAAAAAGAAAAAAGGTCAATTTATGCGTATCGTCAGCGGCCAGTTTAGGGGGAAAATCCTGATGAGTCCCGCGGGACTCGCCACCCGCCCCACCAGTGACCGTGCCAGACAGGCTGTGTTCAACATATTGGAGCATGCCAGCTGGTGTCCTTTTAGTTTACCCGAAAACGCCCATGTTTTGGATGTTTTTGCGGGTACGGGCGCTTTGGGGCTGGAATCACTGTCGCGCGGGGCGGCGGATGCGGTTTTTATCGAACAGTCGGGTGAAGCGCTGAAAGCCCTGCGCCATAATATCGATTCGATGGATATGGGCACGCGCACGCAGGTGCTGCGCACCGACGCCCTGCACCCGACGCCGCGCCCGCCGACGGTGGCGCCGCGCACGCTGGTTTTCCTCGACCCGCCTTACGGCAAGAATTGGGGCTATGCCGCCCTCACCGCCCTTGCGGCCAAGGACTGGCTGGCGAAAGACTGCGTTTGCGTCATGGAAATGTCCAAAAAACAGCCGGAACCTTTGCCGGAGGGGTTCACCCTTGCCGATACCCGTCATTACGGCGTGGCCGAAGTGCGTTTCCTGCTGCGCGGCATGGCGCGGGGCACATAAAAAAGCAGGGCGCTGTTATCGCGCCCTGCTTTTTTGTTTTTTGCCCTGCGTGATTAGAACGACAGCTCCGCAATCAGTTTGTTGAGGTCACCCTCCAGCTTCTGGCGTTTGGCGGCCAGTTCGTCGCGTTGGGTATCGATTTGCGAAATCTGGTCTTCCTGCTCGTTCAGTTTGCGCAGATAACGCTGCTGCACATCGGACGTGCCGGTCAGGCTGCGCAGGTTTTCACGCACACGCTGCTGGTCTTGGAATATCGTATTGCGCTGGCGTTCCAGCTCCGCCGATTTGCGGTCGATATCGTCCATGTTGCGGCGTACCTCCGCCATGCGGGCGAAAGATTTGCGCGCGCCGGAATCCAGCTGCCCGCGGTCGCTGGCGTATGCTGCCAGCTGCCCTGTGGAAAAGCTGGCGATGGTATAGGACTGCCAGCCCTGATGTTCCAGCACAACGCTCAAGGTTTTTTTCTCGCCCGCCTTCACGGGTACGCGGATGCGGTAATGGGTATCGGTGACCTCGACCTCTTTCGGGTCGGGGGAAACGATTTGGTAATCGCCCATGCGCGGATGTTCGATAACAACCGTGCGCTCCTCTTTCTCCGGCGCCTTGATGGTGTAGGCGGTTTCATAGCGCGTGGTCATGGCCGTGCGCATCACGCCTTGCGACACGGTAACCTTACCCTCGGTCGCGCGGCTTTTCTGTTCGCGGTCGATGGTGGTTTTGGAATCGAGCGCGTAGGACACCATGCGTTTGTCGCCGCGCGCGACCACCGGCATGTTGGCATCGCCGACAAAGCTGGTGCCTTTGAGCAGCGCGCTTTCTTCGTACAGCGTCAAAACGCCCGGCGGCAGACCGGTGTCGCCATCGTTTTTAAGTTCCACCGCCGCCAGCGGGTGGCGCGGATGGGTATCGGGCTGGTAAAGCGCGACGCGCTCCATCGGTACTTCGCGGCTGACAAACGGCAGCATCATGGACTGGCCGGATTTCAGGCTGAAACGGTCGGGGAAGCGGAACAGAACCTGCGTCGTTGCCTCCGCACTTTGCGCTGCGCTGGCCGCCTGCGCGACGTTGCGCATGCCGCCATAGCCGCCGTCGGACATTGCCGCGCCGCTTTCGTAAGCGACAGCGCTATCTGCAGACATCTCCATCGCCTGCAACTGCATGGATTCACCGCGCGCACGCATCGCCTTCATCATCGGCGCACTGGCGGGGGCGGGCGGGGCACCGCCGACCACGTTGCCGTATGCGCGGCGTTCCATGTCGCTCGCCGTGCTGACGGCGCCGCTATCGGTACGCGGCATCACGCGACCGAAGACCTGCACGGGGATTTCGGGACGCTGAACGTAGTAGGATTCGTACAATGACTGGCGGAAAGTCACGGGATTGCCCGATACCAGCGTCATATCGACGTTGTTCCAGTCGCTCGCGGTCATGTTTTCAACCACGGCCCAGCCTTGCAGCAGGCCTTTTTTATCTTTCCCCTCGCCTTCGGGCAGGACAAGACGGTAAGCGGTTTTCCAAAGCGGCGCATCAACGACATAGGACAGCGTCACAGGCCGCGCGCCTTCGCCCGGCAGGGAAACCGTCAGCATCCGGCGCTCGGACGTGCCGTTTTCGCGGATACTGTCGAGCGCGCGGGCAATCTCGCTGCGGATTTTAGCATCGTCGAAATGAATGGATTGCAGATCTTCAAGCAGTGCCTGACGCATCCCCTCCGCCGTCATGATGCTGATGCGGTGTTTGGTGACCGTCTTGCCGTCTTCAAGTTCCACCTGCTCGGGCGTGACCTGAATGACCTTGCCGGTCATGGCGGCATTCCCGCCGCCCTTCAGCGTAATCGCC
>DDBY01000147.1:5237-8472 GCA_002334985.1 Micavibrio sp. UBA2020 | reverse complement strand
ATGCCATCATCGGCCCCGAAGGCATTTTCATCGGCATGAAGAGCTTCGGCGAAAGCGCGCCGTACCAAGAGCTTTACGAGCATTTCGGCATCACGCCGAAACACATCGTGAATGCGGTGAAAGAACGACTGAAGTAACAACAAGCCGCCCCGGCTCCGCGAAGGAGAGACCGGGGCGGATTTATCGCCCTCCTTCGAAGCCGCCGCAGCCCGCCTGCCCCTCGCAGGAGAAAGCGCGGCAGGACATACGCAATAGAGAGTGAAAGGAAAAATATCATGACCGTCAAAATCGCCATCAACGGCTTCGGCCGCATCGGCCGCCTTGTGCTGCGCTCCATCATGGAAAGCGGCCGCAACGACGTTACCGTCGTCGCCATCAACGACCTTGCCACGTCGGAAGCAAACGCCCACCTGCTGAAATACGATACCGTACATGGCCGCTTCCCGGGCGAAGTGAAGGCATCCGAAGGCAAGCTGGTCGTGAACGGCCACGAAATCGCCATGGTGCAGGAACGCGACCCGACCAAACTGCCCTGGGGCGCGCATGGCGTGGATATTGCTTTTGAATGCACAGGCATTTTCACCAAAAAAGACGACGCGATGAAGCACATCGCCGCCGGCGCGAAAAAAGTGCTGATTTCCGCCCCCGCGACGGACGAAGACATCACCGTCGTTTATGGCGTGAACCACGACAAACTGGCCGCGAACCATCTGGTTGTTTCGAACGCGTCCTGCACCACCAACTGCCTTGCGCCGGTTGCCTATGTCCTCAACAAAACCATCGGCATCGAACACGGCTTCATGACCACCATCCACAGCTACACGGGCGACCAGAACACGGTCGATACGATGCACAAAGACCTGCACCGCGCGCGCGCGGCGGCGGCCAACATCATCCCGACGTCCACGGGCGCAGCGAAAGCCGTCGGCCTTGTGCTGCCGGAGCTGAAGGGCAAGCTGGACGGCACCGCCATCCGCGTCCCCACGCCGAACGTTTCGCTGGTCGATTTCAAATTCACCGCCAAACGCGACACGACGGTCGAGGAAGTCAACAACGCCATCCTCGAAGCGTCCAACGGCGCGCTCAAGGGCATCCTCGGCACCTATAGCGAGCCGCTGGTGTCCAGCGACTTCAACCACGACCCGCATTCGTCCATCTTCGCGCTCAAGGAAACCAAAGTCATCGACGGCCGCTTCGTGCGCGTCATGAGCTGGTATGACAACGAATGGGGCTTCTCCAACCGCATGTCCGACACCGCCGTCGCCATGGCGAAACTGAAATAAGAAAATACGAAGGGAACACACATCATGCAAATGACCGCAAAAGTAAAAGAAATCCTGTCGTATTACGAAGGCGACACGCCGGGCACCAAAGCCAACATCGCCCGCATGCTGATGCACGGCAAACTGGCCGGCACCGGCAACATGGTTATCCTGCCGGTTGACCAAGGGTTCGAGCACGGCCCTGCCCGCAGCTTCGCCATCAACCCCGCCGCCTATGACCCGCATTACCACTACCAGCTGGCCGTTGATTCCGGCTGCAACGCCTATGCGGCGCCGCTGGGCTCGCTGGAAGCTGGCGCGGATACCTTCGCCGGCCAAATCCCGCTGATTTTGAAAATGAACTCGTCGAACAGCCTGATTTCGGCAAAAGACCAATCGGTCAACGCGTCCATTCAGGATGCGCTGCGCCTTGGTTGCTCGGGTATCGGCTTTACCATCTACCCCGGTTCCGAATTCATGCTGGAGCAGCAAGAGGAAATCCGCGCCCTGTCCGAAGAAGCGAAGTCCTATGGCATCGCCACCGTGATGTGGTCGTATGTACGCGGCCCGAACATTTCCAAGGACGGCGAAACCGCGATTGATACCATCGCCTATGGCGCGCACATGGCGGCGCTTCTGGGCGCGCATATCATCAAGGTCAAGCTGCCGACCGACCATCTGGAACTGCCCGAAGCCAAAAAAGTTTACGAGAGCGAGAAAATCGCCATCGGCACGCAGGCAGAGCGCGTGAAGCACATTATGCAGTGCAGCTTTAACGGCCGCCGCATTGTCGTCTTTTCGGGCGGCGCGACCAAGGATGAAAACAGCGTCTATGACGATGCCCGCGCGATTTACGAGGGCGGCGGTAACGGCTCCATCATCGGCCGCAACTGCTTCCAGCGCCCGCGCGAAGAATCTCTCAAGATGCTGGATAAAATCATGGACATCTATCTGGGCAAATAATCACCGCCCTTCAGTCCAAGCAAAAAGCCCCGCCGTGAATGGCGGGGCTTTTTTTATTTTCCGGGCGCCAAATTCCGGCGTTTGACGGCGGGCATCGGCTTTGCCGTGATATCGTCCTGCACGCCGCCGTAGCATACCTCATGCTCTATCTGGGCTTGCTGGTAAGCTTTTGCGCCACTCTGCATCGCGTCCAGCGTCGCATGAAGCAAGCGGTTAGACTGTTCCCAGAGTTTTTCCTGCGTATCTTTTGCGCGCGCCGCCCGCTTTTCAAGCGCGGCATATTTCTCGAAAGCTTCTTGTATAGACAGCATGTCGCGGCGATTGTCTATGTCGCTGCCAAGGCTTTCCATTTCAGATACAAGCTTCTGCGTGTACGCAAGCACACGCTCCTGCCGCGCTTGCAACCGCGCAAACACCGGCATGACCGCGTTCATGTCGTTGATGAATCGCTTCTGCTGCTGCTGAGGCGGCGAGAGAGGCTCGTTCGTTGCTTTGTCGGTCATCGACTACCCCCAAGGATGCTTAAATTGCCATAATTAAAATAAAGCAAGAAGCCGAAGCCGTCAATTTAATTGCGCTAATTCATTGTTTATAAACAAATTTATTCAAGCGCCGCCTAAGCCCTAAACCGGCGCCGCGCGCACCAAATCTATATGCGCCGCGCCCGTAATAAGCATGACAAGACGGTCGAGGCCGAGGGCATTGCCGCTGGATACCGGCAGGCCGTGTTCGATGGCTTTGAGGAAATCTTCATCGACGGGGTAATCGTCGCCGTAAATGCGTTTGCGCTGCGCAACGTCATGTTCGAACCGCTCGCGCTGTACCTTGGCGTCCGTCAGCTCGCCGAAGGCATTGGCAAGTTCAATACCGCAGACATAAACCTCGAAACGCTCGGCGAAGCGCGCATCGTCCGGCTTCGGCCGCGCCAGCGCCGCCATGGACACGGGATAGTCGTAAATAACTGTGGGCACGCTCATGCCGAGGTGCGGCTCCACCTTGTCCATCAGGAT
>DDBY01000147.1:0-5218 GCA_002334985.1 Micavibrio sp. UBA2020 | reverse complement strand
TTTCAAAAGCGCGTTATCCCAATCATCCTGCGGCGATGTGTAAACGCCAATCCGTGCCGCTTCGGCGCGGATATGTTCGAGGTCGCCCAGATGCGCCGCTATATCCACGCCCGCATATTGACGCAGGGCATCGACCACGGTGATTTTTTCCCACGGCGCATGCGGATCGCAGGTTTTGCCGTTCGCGCGCAGCACGTTGCCCGCCCCCGCCGCATGGCGCACAAGGTCCGCGGTTTCATCCATCATATCCTTGTAATCCATGCCGGTCTGATACCACTCCAGCATTGAAAANNCGGCTCCACCTTGTCCATCAGGATTTTCAAAAGCGCGTTATCCCAATCGTCCTGCGGCGATGTGTAAACACCGATGCGTGCCGCTTCGGCGCGGATATGCGCAAGGTCGCCCAGATGCCCGTCAATATCGACGCCCGCATATTTGCGCAGCGCCTCGACCACCGTGATTTTTTCCCACGGCGCGTGCGGGTCGCAGGTTTTGCCGCCCGCTGTGAGCAGATTTCCCGCCCCCGCCGCATGGCGCACCAGTTCGGCCGTTTCATCCATCATCTGCCTGTAATCCATGCCGGCCTGATACCACTCCAGCATTGAAAATTCGGGGCTGTGCCAGGCGGAGCCTTCGGCATTGCGAAAAACCGTCGCCAGCTGGAAGATTTTCGGCAACCCCGCGACCAGCAATTTTTTCATCGCGAATTCGGGACTGGTATGCAAATAAAGCGTGCGGCGCGATTGCATGTCGGGGCTGACCAGCTCGGTTTTAAACGCCTGAATATGCGGCTCCATGCAGGGTGCGGTTTGCAGGGCGGGCGTTTCCACCTCCAGATACCCGCGCGCGGTAAAAAAATCGCGCACGCGCTGCATCACCTGCGCGCGCTGCTGCAAATAAGGAACCTTGCGTACGAATGTATCCGGATACCACCACATGCGGCGTATGTAGCACATGCGGCAGCGCAATAAAACCCATAAACCGCAAAAACAAAAACGGTCCCCGTACGGGGACCGTTTCTGTGACGTAAAAAGTCTGGCCTGCTTATTTGGGAGCCGGTGCCGGCGCCTTGGCAACAGCCGGAGCCGCTGCACGCAGGTCGATAATAGTGCCACCATCGCTGCCGGACACTTGGGGGACATCGCCCTTCCACTTGCTGGTTTTGAGGTAGGTGTCCATGTTCTCGCGGCCAATGGACTGTACGATTTGGTTGAAGCCTTTCGCTTCGGCTTCGGCCAGTGCAAGGCGGCCTTTTGCTTCGGCTTCTTTTTCTTTTTGCAGACGGTATGCTTCGGCATCGGCGGCCAGTTTGGCGGCTTCGTTTTTCGCTTCGGCATCCACAATGGTCTTGCTCTTCTCTACGCGCTGCTGTTCCAGTTCCGTCTCTTTACGGTTCAGTTCAGCTTTAGCACCCGCTGCAGAGGCAACAGCTTTTTCGAAGGCATCGTCGAAGCTGAAATCAGGCAGCTTCACGGCGACGATTTCAAGGCCGAGCAGTGCTTTTACCTGACGGTTGGTGTCGTCGGTCACGCCTTTCATGATTTCTTCGCGGTTCTGGGCGACGTTTTGTGCTTCTTGCTTACCAAGTGCGCTTTTCGCAGCGTCGAATACGGTACGCTCCAGCTTCGCTTCCCAATCCGGGTTGTTTTTGTAGATTTCAACCAGTCTGTCTTGCGGGATGCGGAACATCACGGAAAGCTTCGCGGTAATGACCTGGTTGTCTTTGGTATAGGTTTCAACGTTTTCGTAGTCGCGGGATTGCAGGGCGACATCTACTTTTTTCACGGAGGTGAAGAACGGCGTTTTCAGGCTGAAGCCGGGCTGGCGCAGCTCGCCCGCATTTTCGGTCACCATTTTGCCAAGGCGGTAGTCAATACCACGCTCGGTTTCATCAAGGATAGTGAAAGAGCCAGCACCGGTTACAAGGGCAGCCGCAGCGGTGAAAGACAGCAGGATTTTCTTCGGGGTGATATTCATGTTCATACACACTCTCTATTGGGATGGTTGATGGGGTAAATGGTTAAAATTTTCATAATTATTTTCGCGTCACGGTTATTTTTTATACTCATGGTGAATTTATGTCAAAATAAATCGTGCGTTTAAAAATTTTTCCATTTAAAATCAATTAAATAACATCTTCGCCTTTTACGCCCGCCGCTGCGGCAAAAGGCATAAAACCCACCGGACGACTCCATCCGGCAAAAAATTTACTTAAAAATCAGATATTTAAGAGCCGATCGGCGGCGTACGGCGGCGGATGTTCAAACGCGGCACACTTGTATCAGCACTCAGCCCGCCATGCACGGCGTTATCGATGGCGGCTTCGGCGGCGGCTTTGGCCGCGCGCTCGGCCTCTGCGAGTGCATCGGCTTTGTTTTGCTGCCATTCGCGCATGTGGGTCATGATTTCACCGGCGAAGGGGAATTGCCCCGCCCGCTCCCGCCCTGTCGCCATGACGGTACGGCCGGAGGTATCAGTGAGGCTGTCGTCGGCGCCTTTATCCAGCATATATATGACGCGGTCGATACGCTCGTCTTTCAAATCGGCATTAAAGGCCACATGCAATGGCGTCAGCCCCAGTATGGCGTATTGGTCTTTGGCGTTCACTTTGGCGCCTGCGGCAATCAGCATATCGGCAATGTCGAAATGCCCGCCCGCGATGGCTTGGTGCAAGGGGCCAAAGCCTTCTTCGTCCAGATGGTTGGGGTCGGCCTTGTAGGACAGCAGCAGCTCCACCATGTCCTTGTTGCCCTTGTCGGCAGCGAAATAGAGCATGGTGCGATCCATCCCCGCCTTCGTATCGGGGCTGACACCGGCCTTGAGCGCGCGGCGTGCGGCGGCAACGTCATCGTTCATCTTGACCGCGTCTATCAGCTGGGTGGCGTGCGCCATGGGGGATTCCTTGAAAAGTGCCTCTATTATTTTGTTACCATATATATAAAGAGCGGTCAATGACAAGCGGTATTTTAATACCACAATTTGATTTTTATACGCCAAAGCCCTTAAAACTTGACTCTTTGGCCATAACGCCGCTATAAAAAGCGCAGTTTTTGCGGTCAAGCCGTTCATCCGTACATGGATAAGGTTTTGCGCTCCGCGTCCCCCAGTCGGCGAAGTTACGCTCACTGGGGCGAAAATGTTTTGAGTATTGGAGAACATTTGATGTTCGACAGTTTGACAGGCCGCCTTGGCGGCATCTTTGACGGGCTTCTGAAACGCGGCGTCCTGAGCGAGGCTGACGTTACCGAAGCCCTGCGCATGGTGCGCGTCGCCCTGCTGGAAGCCGACGTTGCCCTGCCCGTTGCCAAGGAATTCGTCGAAAAAGTCAAAGCCGAAGCTGTCGGCGAAAAAGTCCTGCGCGCCGTCAAACCGGGGCAGCAGGTTATCAAGGTCGTGCACGACGCGCTTGTCGAAACGCTCGGCCATGAAAACAGCGACATCAATTTGAACGTCCCCGTGCCCGCCGTCATCCTGATGGCCGGCTTGCAGGGTTCGGGCAAGACCACGACGTCGGGCAAGCTCGCAAAATTCCTGCAGGAAAAACTGCGCAAAAAAGTTCTGCTCGCCTCGCTCGACGTTTACCGTCCGGCCGCGCAGGAGCAGCTGGAAATTCTGGCGCAGAAAACCGGCGCGGGCAGTCTGCCGATTGTTGCGGGCGAAAAGCCGCTCGACATCGCCGCGCGCGCGCTGAAAGCCGCGAAGCTTGAAGGCTACGACGTGCTTATCCTCGACAGCGCCGGCCGTTTGTCGATTGACGATGCACTGATGGCAGAGCTGGCCGCGGTACGCGACATGGCCAAGCCTGTCGAAACCCTGCTGGTCGCCGACAGCCTGACCGGTCAGGACGCCGTGAACACGGCCAAGAATTTTAACGAACGCATCGGCATCACCGGTATCGTTCTCACGCGCGTCGATGGCGATGCGCGTGGCGGTGCAGCGCTTTCCATGCGCAGCATCACGGGCAAGCCCATCAAATTCCTCGGCACGGGCGAGGGCATGGACGGTCTGCAGGCGTTTGACGCCAAGCGTATCGCCGGCCGTATCCTCGACATGGGCGACGTCGTCAGCCTGGTCGAAAAAGCGGTCGAGACGATTGAAATCGACGAAGCCAAGCGCGTCGCGGAGAAAATGGCCAAGGGCAAATTCGACCTTGACGATTTTCTGACGCAGCTGCGCCAAATGAAAAAAATGGGCGGGCTTTCCGGCCTCATGGGTTTTATGCCCGGCATGGGCAAGCTCAAGGGCATGATGGAAAACGCCAATGTCGATGACAGCATCCTCAAGCGTCAGGAAGCGATTATCCTTTCGATGACGCTGAAAGAGCGCACGAAGCCCGATATCCTCAACGCCTCGCGCCGCCGCCGCATTGCGGCAGGCTCCGGCACCACGGTGCAGGACGTCAACCGTCTGCTGAAACAGTTTCAGGACATGCAAACCATGATGAAGCGCATGCAGAAACTGGGCGGCAAAGGCATGATGCGCAACATGGGCGGGCTTTTCGGCGGCGGCAACATGGCCGAATTCGAAGAAATGGCCAAGAACATGCAAGAGCAGATGGGCGGCGATATGGGCGGCCTCGGCCCCAACCCGTTCGAAGACCCCGATTTCCTCAAAGGCGGAAATCTGCTGAACGGCGGCAAGAGCAAGAAATAGGTTTCAAAAAATTCCCCGCGCGGCCACAGGTTGCACCGTGCAGGCGAACATCAACAACGCAACCGGATCAAAACTGGAGACAAAAACTATGCTGAAAATCCGACTGGCGCGCGCAGGCGCAAAAAAGAAGCCCTACTACCACATCGTTGTCGCTGACAGCCGCAATCCGCGCGATGGCAGCTTCCTCGAAAAAGTAGGTTCCTACAACCCGATGCTGCCGCGCGAAAACGCTGACCGCGTGAAGCTGAACGGCGAGCGCATCACCCATTGGATTAAAAACGGCGCACAGCTGACCGACCGCGTCGCTGTTTTCGTTGGCAAGGCCGGCCTCGCCCCCATGCCCGCGCAGAAAAACAACCCGCAAAAGTCCAAGCCGAAAGCCAAAGCCGTCGAGCGCGCTAAAGAAAAAGCCGCCAAGGCTGGCGAACCGGCTGCCGAATAATCGGCCACCGGCTTTTGCTCGACTGATCCGGTTCGACCGTGCGCAAAACGGGTGCAGAGTCTGAAACGCAAAACAATCTCGTGCTGATGGCCGAGATTGTCGGCGTGCATGGCATCAAAGGGG
>DDBY01000029.1 GCA_002334985.1 Micavibrio sp. UBA2020 | reverse complement strand
ATGCTGAAGGCCGTCGGCGCCGCCAGTCTGGACGAGCTGACCGCGCGCGCCGTGCCCGCCGCCATCCTTGAAAAATCCGCCCCTGTCACGGGCGATGCGATGACGGAACACGAAGCGCTCGAAGAGCTGATGGACATGGCGCAGCAAAACCGCCTGTGCCGCTCGCTCATCGGTACGGGGTATTACGACACGCTGACGCCGAACGTCATCCTGCGCAACGTTTTGCAAAACCCGGGCTGGTACACGGCCTATACGCCTTATCAGCCGGAAATCAGCCAGGGCCGCCTTGAGGCACTTATCAATTTCCAGCAGATGGTGATGGATTTGACGGCCATGCCGCTCGCCAACGCTTCGATGCTGGACGAAGGCACCGCCGCGGCCGAAGCCATGACACTGGCACAGCGCGTCGGCACCAGCAAAAGCGATACGTTCCTTGTCAGCAGCGATTGTCACCCGCAAACGATTGCCGTGATTGAAACTCGTGCGCTGCCGCTCGGCATCCGCGTGGTCACCGGCACACCGGCGGAGCTGATGGAAAAAGACGGCTTTGCCATTTTACTGCAATACCCCGCAACGACAGGCAGCGTTGATGATTACGCCGCGCTTTGCGAAAAAGCGCATGCCAAGGGCATGCTGGTCGCCGTCGCGACCGACCTTCTGGCGCTGACGCTGCTCAAACCGCCCGGTGAATGGGGCGCGGACATTGTGTTCGGCTCTTCCCAGCGTTTCGGCGTGCCGCTCGGCTTTGGCGGCCCGCATGCCGCGTTTTTCGCCGTGCGCGACGAATATAAACGCGCCGCCCCCGGCCGCATTGTCGGCGTATCGGTGGATGCGAAAGGCCGCGCCGCCTACCGCCTGTCGCTGCAAACGCGCGAACAGCACATCCGCCGCGAAAAAGCGACCAGCAACATCTGCACCGCGCAGGTTCTGCTCGCCAACATCGCCGGTTTTTACGCCGTATGGCACGGGCCCGAAGGCCTGCGCACGATTGCGCGCCGCGTGCACCGTCTGACGGCTGTTCTGGCCGCAGGGCTTGAGAACCTCGGCTTCACGGTTGAAAACGCGACGGCTTTTGACACGCTGACGATTGACGCGCAAACGCAGGCGCAGGCTATCCTCGCCCGCGCGCAAGAGCATGACATCAATCTGCGCGATTTCGGCGATGGCCGCATCGGCATCTCGCTGGATGAAAAATCGACCCGCGCAGAAGTTTTCACCCTGTGGCAGATTTTCGCAGGCAAAAGCGCGCTGCCCTTCAGCGTCGAAAGCCTCGATGCGCAGACGGATGCGATGATACCGCCGGCGCTGCAGCGCACCAGCGCGTTTTTGACGCACCCGACGTTCCACATGTACCGCAGCGAAACGGAAATGCTGCGCTACTTGCGCCACCTGGAACATAAAGACATCGCGCTCAACCGCTCGATGATACCGCTCGGCTCTTGCACCATGAAGCTGAACGCGACAGCGGAGATGATTCCAATCACATGGCCGGAATTTGCGAACATCCACCCCTTCGCGCCCGCTGACCAGACCGAGGGCTATCAGCTGATGCTGAAAGACCTCGAGAAAAAACTCTGCGCGCTTACAGGTTTTGCCGCCGTATCGCTGCAGCCGAATGCCGGCTCGCAGGGGGAATACGCGGGACTTCTGGTCATTCAGGCCTATCACCAAAGCCGCGGCGACAAACAGCGCGACATCTGTCTTATCCCCTCCTCCGCGCACGGGACGAACCCTGCGTCGGCGGCGATGGCGGGCATGCAAATCGTCATCGTCAAATGCGATGACAACGGCAACATCGACGTTGACGACCTGAAGGCAAAGGCGACGCAGTACAAGGATACGCTGGCCGCGCTGATGGTCACCTATCCCTCTACCCACGGCGTTTACGAAGAAGAAATCCGTGTCATCTGCGACATCATCCACGCAAACGGCGGACAGGTTTATATGGACGGCGCGAATTTCAACGCGCTGGTCGGCCTTGCCTGCCCCGGCAAATTCGGCGCGGACGTCATGCACATGAACCTGCATAAAACTTTCTGCATCCCGCACGGCGGCGGCGGCCCCGGCATGGGCCCCATCGGCTGCGCGGCACATCTTGCGCCGTTCCTGCCCGGGCACCCGCTCAGAAGCGGCGTCGGCGGCGAAATGGCCATCGGCCCGATTTCGGCGGCGCCGTGGGGTTCCGCGGCTATCCTGCCGATTTCGTGGGTTTATATCACGCTCATGGGCTCCGAAGGGCTGAAGCGCGCAACGCAGGTTGCCATTTTGAACGCGAATTACATCGCCAAATGCCTCGCCCGCGAATACGAAACGCTTTATGTGGGCAAAAACGGCTTCGTCGCGCATGAATGTATTCTTGATACCCGCGGGTTCAAGGACACAGCGCATGTCAGCGTCGATGACATTGCCAAGCGTTTGATGGATTTCGGTTTCCACGCGCCGACCATGTCATTCCCCGTCCCCGGTACGCTGATGATTGAGCCGACGGAATCGGAATCGAAGGGCGAGCTTGACCGTTTCATCCACGCCATGCGTGTTATCCGCGAAGAAATCGCGCAAATCGAAAAAGGCGCATGGCCGCAGGGCGCAAACCCGCTGCACATGGCGCCGCACACGCTGGCGGATGTCGCGGGCGACGACTGGCAGCGCCCTTATGACCGCGCCAAGGGTGGCTTCCCCGCCCCCTTCGTCGCGCAGGACAAATACTGGCCGCCCGTCAACCGCATCGACCATGTGGCGGGTGACCGTAACCTCGTCTGTGCCTGCCCACCGATTGAAAGCTATATGGACAAGGCCGCATGAAAGGCCTGAAAGGCGCTTTTTTCACCCTTTGCCTTTTGCCTCTTCTCTGCCCGCAATCCGTGCGGGCAGAGGGGCTGGCCATCCAGCGCACCCAGACAGCCGCGGAACAGTACAGCCGCCAGCAAGCCGAAGCCGCCGCGCAAAAACCAGGCCCGCTGCCCGCGGATGTGGTGACCGGCACGACGGAGGCGACAGAGCCCACGCTGCAAACCGACATCACGCGCCAGATACGCAAGATGCCGAACGAGCGTTTCCTGACCTTCAATTCCGAAAACGACCTTTATGGCGGCGGCACAGACCGCAATTACACCAACGGCGCGCGCGTCACCTATTTCGACCTTGGCACGCCGGTGCCGGATTTTTTCCACGCCATCGACCGCGCGGTGCCGACGTTTTCGATTAACGAAACGACCAGCATTTCATGGTCGCTCGGCCATAACCTTTACACACCCAGCGACATCACAGTCGCGGGCGAACAGGACGACGACAGGCCGTGGGCGGCGTTTCTTTACGGCTCTGCCGGCCTTGTCAGCATCACCAAAAACCATATTGACAGCCTTGAAGCCACCGTCGGCATCGTCGGCCCTGCGGCCATGGGCGAGCAGGTACAAAAACTCATCCACCGCCATGTATCGGATTCCCCCATGCCCAAGGGCTGGCGGCATCAGCTGAAAAACGAACCCGGCATCATGCTGTCGTGGGAGCGCAGCTGGCGCGAGCGTTATGGCCTTGACGCCCTCGGCTGGAGCGCGGGCGCAACGCCCTATATCGGCGCGACGCTTGGCAACATCTATACATACGCCAATACAGGGGTCACTTTTTACCTGACACCCTATAACGGGCGTTTTCAGGATACGCCCGTGCGGGTGCGCCCTGCCATGCCGGGCACCGGTGCCTTTGTGGTGCCGGACAGCACGTTCAGCTGGTATCTGTTCGGCGGGCTTGAAGGCCGCGTTGTCGGACGCAATATCTTCCTTGATGGCAATACGTTTACCGACAGCCATAGCGTGGATAAAAAATATCTGGTCGGCGATGCCACGGCAGGGCTGGCGCTGACATACGGGCGCACCCGCCTCAGCTACGCGCTGATTTACCGCACACGCGAATTTGACGAACAGGACAGTGGTGATGTGTTCGGCACCGTCACGCTCGGCGTGCGTTTCTAAATTCTCTTCGCAACGCCCAGACTTTTACGGCGCGCCAAAACCGAATTTTTTGCCGTATTGTTTCATGATTTTTTCGCGCTCTTTTTCCGCGCGGCGGTTGAATTCGCGGCGGTTGCGCGCATCAATATCGCGAAACGGGCGGCCGGGGCGGGCGCGCCAGACGGTTTTGAAGCTGCTGCGCAGAGATTCCGCTTCGCTCAGGCGGTGGCGGATGATAGAAGCCTCGGCGCTTTTTTCCGTCCCGTGCAGCATGCCTGCCGCCATAATACCAAGACCAAGGGGCGGGAAAATCATCGTCGCAGGGACACCGATGCCAACGGCCGTCGCCTGACCTATCAAAGAACTTGCCCGCGGTCTTGTTCATCTGCTTGCGCAAATCGCTGATTTCGCGGTTAAGTTCGGATATCCCGCGGCGGATGTCGGCGGGTTCCATCTTTTTAAAATCGGGCCGATTGGATGCCATGTTTTTCCTTCTGCCTCGCGTGCCTTTGATTAAACAAAATATGGCCGCGCGCCGCAATATCCAGCCGCGAAAGATTCCTGCGTTTTTGCGCCTTTATGTCAATAAAGAGCGGGCGTTTTCGCCGCCGCGCCCAGCATCGATGATTGACGCGGAGAAGTGGAAAAGGCATTGTGCGAATGGATTTTTCGCACATCCCACCCGCGCCGAGGAGCCCCGCATGACCGGAACCCAGACCGCCACCGTACACAGCCTGCAAACCGCCACGCACAAGGACATGGCCAATGCCCTGCGCGCCCTTTCCATGGACGCCGTGCAAAAGGCGAATTCCGGCCACCCCGGCATGCCGATGGGCATGGCCGACGTCGCGACGGTGCTGTTCAGCAAGTTCCTGAAATTCGACCCGTCGAACCCGACGTGGCCTGACCGCGACCGTTTCATTCTCTCCGCCGGTCATGGCTCCATGCTTCTTTATGCCCTGCTGCACCTGACGGGCTACGAAAAAATGACGCTGGATGAAATCAAGAATTTCCGCCAGATGAAAAGCCTCACCCCCGGCCACCCGGAAGCGATGCAGGATATCGGCATCGAAACCACCACGGGCCCGCTCGGCCAGGGCGTTGCAAACGGCGTCGGCTTCGCCCTTGCTGAACGCCTCATGAACGCGCGCTTCGGCACCGACATCGTGAACCATTTCACCTATGTCATCGCCGGTGACGGCTGCCTGCAGGAAGGCATCAGCCATGAAGCCTGCTCCCTCGCCGGTCACCTCGGCCTTGGCCGCCTGATTGTGCTTTACGATGACAACGGCATCACCATCGACGGCCCGACGTCGCTGAGCTTCACCGACGACACGCCGAAGCGCTTCGAAGCCTACGGCTGGGAAGTCTTCACGGTTGACGGCCATGACGCCGACGCGATTGCCAAAGCCATCGCCGCCGCGCAGCTGAACGAAAAACAGCCGAGCATCATCTGCTGCAAAACCAAAATCGGTTTCGGCGCACCGACCAAGGAAGGCAAGTCGTCTTCGCACGGCTCCCCCCTCGGTGACGATGAAATCGCGGGCGCACGCAAAAATCTCGGCTGGAGCCACGGCCCGTTTGAAATCCCCGCCGACATTCGCGCCGCATGGCTTTCCGTGGGCGAGATTGGCCAGAGCGACCGCAAGAACTGGCAAGCGCGCCTGGATAAAATGGACGGCCGCGCCCGCGCCATTTTCGACCGCATGCTGAAAGGCGACGTGTCCGCCGAAGTATCCGCCGTCATCGCGGACTTCAAAAAGAAAATGACCGCCGAGGCGCCGAAAATCGCCACGCGCGCGGCATCGGGCAAAGTGCTCGAAGCGCTCGTCCCCGCCCTGCCGGAGCTGATTGGCGGTTCTGCCGACCTCACGGGCTCCAACCTGACGCTGGTCAAAGACATGGGCATCGTGGAGAAGAAAAACTACCGCGGCGCCTATATCTACTACGGCGTGCGCGAACATGCGATGGCGGCCGCCATGAACGGCATGGCGCTGCACAAGGGGCTTATCCCCTATGGCGGCACGTTCCTGAGCTTCACGGATTATTGCCGCCCGTCCATCCGCCTTTCCGCGCTCATGAAACAGCGCGTGGTCTATGTCATGACCCATGACAGCATCGGCCTTGGCGAAGACGGCCCGACCCACCAGCCGGTGGAACATGTCGCGGCGCTGCGCTGCATTCCGAACGTGCTGGTGCTGCGCCCCGCCGACGTCGTGGAAACGGCCGAAGCATGGCAAATCGCCCTGAACCACACCACGGGGCCGAGCGTGCTGGTGCTGACGCGCCAGAACCTGCCGCTGGTGCGCACGGAATACACCGACGAAAACCTTTCGGCCAAGGGTGCCTACATCCTGTCCGAAGCGTCGTCGGCTGACCCTGCTGTCACCCTCTGGGCGACGGGCTCCGAAATCGAAATCGCGATGAGCGCGCAAAAAACGCTGGAAAGCGAAGGCGTTTCCACCCGCGTGATTTCCGCCCCCACGCTGGAGCTGTTCGCACAGCAAAGCGAAGATTACCGCCGCAAGCTGACCGATGGATCTTCCCTGCACGTCGCCATCGAAGCGGCCGTGCGTCAGGGCTGGGATGCCATCATCGGCCCCGAAGGCANNGAACCACACCACGGGGCCGAGCGTTCTGGTGCTGACGCGCCAGAGCCTGCCGCTGGTGCGCGCCGAATACACGGACGAAAACCTTTCGGCCAAGGGCGCCTACATCCTGTCCGAAGCATCGTCGGCTGACCCTGCTGTTACCCTCTGGGCGACGGG
>DDBY01000052.1 GCA_002334985.1 Micavibrio sp. UBA2020 | reverse complement strand
GTGAAGCAGCGCGTAGAAACCATCACGACCACGCGCCAGATTTTGCCGCCGACGGGCACGCGTCTTGTGAATCTGATGGATTTCGATGCGAATAATGACGGTGTTCTTTCCACGCGCGAAGTGGGGGAGATGCTGTTCAAACTGTTCGATTCCGACGGCAATATGCTTATCGACAATCAGGAATTTGAAAAGCGCAACGTCATGAGCCTTGTTCCCATGGAAAAAGAAACCGTGGTGCAATACGACTTTGACAACGACGGTCTGGCCGATAAAGTTGAACGCGCGCATGAAACGTTCATGAAAAAAACCCAGCTCAGCCGTTTTGATATGGTCGGCGAAGGCATTTCGCCGCATGATTTCATGGGTAAAAGCTTCATGCTGGTCGATATTGACCGCAGCCGTTTTGTTGAAATTAACGAATGGCGCGGCGCTTATGATGCGCTGATTAATCAGCAAAACCAGAAGCAGGTTTATTTCAACCGCTAAATCGCATTCCCGAGAAAACCCCGCGCCCGAAATGGCGCGGGGTTTTTATTTGTGAACGAAACACAAGCCTGTGCGTTGGCAGAAGGAAGAAGAAAAAAGCAAAAAAGTAAAAAAGCAAAAGGAGACGACACATGAAAACGGTACGCACATCTTTCGCCAAGGCCGCGCGTAAGCAACCCCCCGCCGCAGCGGCGCGCAGCGCGGTTTTTACAGCATCCGCGCTGGCGGTGCTGTGTCTTTTGACGCTGGGCGCGTGCAGTGATATGAGCCGCACGCAGCAGCGCACGCTGTCGGGCGCGGCGATTGGCGCTGGCGTGGGCACCGTCGGCACCGTCATGACGGGCGGCTGCGTCAGCTGCGGCGCGGCGATTGGCGCAGGCGTCGGTGCGGGCGCCGGTTACGCCATCGACAAGATGGAAAAATAATCCGGGCAAACACCGCCCGCGAATCCTGCGCCGAAATTATCCGTCCGTTTTGCATAATGGGTGGATAATTTCGGCGCGGCTCCATTAGAAACTGTATCCGAATACCCTCGGCTGTTAATATATCTCCGCAGTTTATTTTGATTATCAATAGCGAATGCGGAGAAGCGGCATGGCGGTTATTACGGGCACGAACGGCGACGATATTCTGAACGGTACGCCGACGGCAGATAAGCTCTCCGGTCTTGCAGGCAACGACACGCTGAATGGCGGCGATGGTAATGACACGCTCGACGGCGGCCTTGGTGCCGATACCATGGCTGGCGGCCTTGGCGATGATATTTACATCGTCGACGATGCGGGCGATGTCGTGACCGAAAACGCAGGCGAAGGCCGCGACCGTGTGCAGGCTTCTATCTCCTACGCTCTGACGGCGGATGTGGAAGATTTGACGCTGACGGGCAGCGCGGCGATTGACGCTACGGGCAATGCCCTTGCGAATACGATTATCGGCAACACAGGCGCAAACCGCATCGATGGCGGCGCAGGCGCGGATTACATGGACGGCGGCAAGGGCGACGATACCTATGTCGTCGATGACGCTGGCGATTTCATCAAAGACGGCGGCGGCATTGATACGGTCGAGGCCTCCGTTTCATGGACGCTGGCCAGCGGGCTTGAAATACTCGCACTGACGGGCGTTGCCGACCTGAACGGCACGGGCAATACATCCGTGAATACCCTTATCGGGAATGACGGCAATAACACCCTCGACGGCGGCAAGGGCAAGGACACGCTCATTGGCGGGCTCGGCGATGATACCTACATCGTCGAAACGGTCGGCGATACGATTATCGAGCAGCCGGGCGAGGGTACGGATACTGTGCAAAGCGCCATTACATGGACGCTGGGCGATAATCTTGAAAACCTGACGCTGACGGGCTCTGGCAAAATCCATGCCTTTGGCAATGCGCTGGACAACGTGCTGACGGGCAACGGTGCGGACAATACACTTTCGGGTGGCGCGGGCAACGATACGCTGGACGGCGGCGGCGGCAAGGATACGCTCATCGGCGGGATTGGCGATGATACCTATATCGTCAACGACCTTGTGGCTGTGATTGTGGAGCAGGCTGGCGAAGGCACTGACACTGTAGAGACCACGGTGACGCGTACGCTGGGCGCCAACCTTGAAAACCTTGTGCTGGCCGGCACCGAAGCCATCAACGGCATCGGCAACGAGCTTGACAACGTCATCACCGGAAATACGGCAGACAATACCATTGATGGCGGCATCGGCGCCGATACCATGCAGGGTGGCGCGGGTAACGACGTTTATATCGTCGATAACGCGGGCGATGTGGTGGTCGAGCTTGTCAACGAAGGCACGCAGGATACCGTGCGCTCCAGTATTTCCTATACATTGACGGCCAACGTCGAAAACCTTGTGCTGACGGGCACGGCCAATATCGACGGCACGGGAAACAACCTGGTGAATACGCTGGTCGGTAACGAAGGGATTAACACGCTGGCGGGCGGCGATGGCGGCGATACCTATGTCATTCGCAACGCGGCCGCCGTGATTGTCGAGCTGGCGGGGCAGGGGAATGATACTGTCGAGGCTTCTTTCAGCTATACGCTGGGCGCCAACCTTGAAAACCTGACGCTGACGGGCACGGACCGCATCAACGCCACAGGTAACGCTGAGGTTAACGTACTGCGCGGGAACAGCGCGGCGAATACGCTGGATGGCCTTGCGGGTGCGGATACCATGTATGGCGGCGCTGGCGATGATGTTTATATCATTGACGACGTATCCGACCTTGCGATTGAATCGGACGGGGAGGGAGAAGATACTGTTATCTCCTCCATCAGCTATGAACTGGATGCGGCGGTCGAAAACCTGACCTTGACCGGTGTTGCCGATTTGAACGGCACGGGCAACGACCTTGTCAACAGCATTACCGGCAACGACGGCAATAACACGCTGGATGGCGGTGCGGGGGCCGATATTCTCATTGGCGGCCTGGGTGATGACACCTATATCGTCGATGATATTGGCGACGCGCTGGTGGATACCGGCGGCATCGATACGGTACAATCCGAAGTCAACTGGACGCTGACCGCGGGTTTTGAGCACCTGACACTTATCGGCAGCGACAATGTCAATGCGACGGGCAATGCGGGCGATAACACCCTGACGGGGAACGGCGGCAACAATACGCTAGACGGCGGCGGCGGCACGGATGAAATGATTGGCGGGGCGGGCGATGATACCTATATCGTTGACAGTGCCGGCGACGTTGTAACCGAGAACCTCGACGAGGGGATTGATACTGTCGTTTCATCCATCAGCTATACGCTGGGTGCAGACGTCGAAAACCTGCGTCTGGCGGGCAATGCTGCCATTGATGGTACGGGCAACGCGCTCGACAACACGCTTGCGGGCAACCGCGCGGTGAACACGCTGTCCGGCGGTGCGGGCAACGATACCTATGTCATCGACAATCTTGACGACGTTGTGGTCGAAGGTGCGGGCGCGGGCACGGATACCGTGCGCGCCAGCATTTCCTACACGCTGGGTGCCAACCTTGAAAACCTTGTTCTTACGGGCATTTCCGCGCTGAGCGGGACGGGTAACGCGCTTGATAACATCATGACAGGCAACGAGGGAAACAACACGCTTTCCGGCGGCGGCGGCAATGACACCATTGATGGCGGCGCGGGCGTGGATGTGATGTCCGGCGGCAGCGGCGATGATACATTCTACGTTGATAACGCCAAAGATACCGTCATTGAAAACGTGGGCGAAGGTAACGATACCGTCATATCGACGGTTAGCTGGACGCTGGGGGCTAACTTTGAAAATCTGACACTGGATGGCACCGAAGACATCAACGGTACGGGCAACGCGCTTGCGAATGCGATTATAGGCAACAGCGGCGACAACACCATCGACGGCGGCGCGGGGGCTGACGTGATGGACGGCGGCGGCAGCGGCGATGACGTTTTCTTTGTCGATAACGCAGGTGACGCGGTCATCGCCGGCGGCGGCTACGACAAGATTTATTCTTCCGTCGATTGGGCAATGGGCGCAGACGAGGACGAGGTTATTCTCACGGGCGCGGCCGTCACGGCCAGCGGCAATGCGGGCGATAACGTGCTGCGCGGCAATGCGCAGGCGAATGACCTTTCCGGCGGCGACGGCAACGATGCGTTGTACGGCGATGCGGGCGACGACCAGCTGGACGGCGGCAATGGCGACGATACGCTTGATGGCGGCAGCGGCATTGACGTGATGACGGGCGGCGACGGTGACGATGTCTATTATGTCGATAACGGCCTTGACCTTATTATCGAAGGGGCGGGCGAGGGCGAAGATACCGTCAATGCCCGCGCGACCTATACGCTGGGCGCGAATATCGAGCATCTGTATTTGCAGGGCACTGCCAATATCAACGGCACAGGCAACGCGCTTGATAACCACATCAAGGGTAATGACGGGCGCAACACGCTGACGGGCGCAGATGGCAACGACACGCTCGATGGCGGCGCGGGTGCGGACCGTATGCTGGGCGGGGCGGGCGATGATACTTACATCGTCGATAACGCCGACGATGTGATACAGGAATTTTTCGGTGAAGGTGTTGATACGGTCGAAGCGTCTGTGAGCTATACGCTTTCCGGTCATGTCGATAACCTGACCCTGACGGGCGAAGCCGCCATCAACGGCACGGGCAACGGTCTTGCCAACGTCATGACGGGCAACAGCGGCGTGAATATCCTCGATGGCGGCGATGGCGACGATACCATCGACGGCGGCGAAGGTGCCGACACTATGATTGGTGGCGCGGGCAGCGACCTGTTTTATGTGGATGATGAAGCCGATATTGTTATCGATAACAGCGGCGCGGCGGACAAGGTCATCAGCACGGTCAGCTATACCCTCGGCGCGGGTGTCGAGATACTGGAGCTGGGCGATACGGCCAGCATCGACGGCACGGGCAACAATCTTGATAATACTCTTATCGGTAATGCAGGCGACAACCGTCTGGATGGTGCCGCCGGTCGCGACACGATGATGGGCGGCGATGGCAATGATACCTATGTTGTCGATAACGAAAACGATGTTGTCAGTGAAGATGCTTTCAATATCGGCTCCGCGCTTAATTTTTCTTATGTCGTAAACAATATTACGATTACGGTCGCAAGCAGCGTGCAGCTGGATATCATCGAAAGCTCCGTCAGCTATACCCTGCCCGACAACGTCGAGGTTTTGCGCCTGACGGGTACGGGCAGCACCAACGGTTTCGGCAACGACGGCGACAATATTATCGCAGGCAGTTCAGGCACGAATACCATGCGCGGCGGTCTTGGCGACGATTACTACATCGTCACCAGCACCAAGCATACCGTTGTCGAACAGGCGGGCGAGGGTACGGATACCGTCGCCACCACTATCAACTACACCCTCGGCGACAACCTCGAGCGTCTTGTGCTGATTGAAGGGGCTGGCAAGATTAACGGCACGGGCAACAGCCTGAATAACTATCTGGAGGGCAACGAGGCCGCCAATACCCTGACCGGCGGTAATGGCGATGACATTTACAAAGTCGGCGCAGGCGACGTGATTATCGAACGCGCGGGCGAGGGTACGGACAGTGTGATTGCCACGGTCAGCTGGACGCTGGGCGCGAATATCGAAGAGCTTTATCTCGACGAGGAAAGCGGCGATATCAGCGGCACGGGCAATACCCTTGATAACTATATGGAGGGTAACAGTGGCAATAATACGCTCGATGGCGGTGCGGGCGAAGACATCATGCTCGGTTTCGACGGCGACGATGCCTATGTCGTTGACGATGTGAATGACTTGCTTTTTGAAAACGCGAACGAAGGTGAAGATACCGTCATTTCGTCCGTCAGCTGGACGCTGGGCGGCAACTTCGAACACCTGACATTGACGGGCACTGGCAACATCGACGGTACGGGCAATATTTGGAACAACACCCTGACAGGAAATGCTGGACGCAACACGCTGACGGGCGGCGATGGTGATGACGTTTACATAGTGCAAGGCAGCAATGACGTCGTTGTTGAAAACGCGGGCGAGGGCATTGACCATGTCATTTCCAGTGCCAGCTATACCCTGTCTGCAAACGTCGAAAATCTGACGTTGACGGGCAGCGCGCGTTTGCGCGGTGTGGGCAACGACCTTGCTAACGTCCTGACCAGCAACGGCGCAGGCAGTACGCTCGAAGGCGGTCTTGGCGATGACACTTATTACGTCAGCAACGCCAAGGATATTGTCAACGAAGATGCGGGTGCGGGTTTTGACCGTGTTTTCAGTTCGGCCACGTTTAAAATCGGCGCGAATGTCGAATATATCGAGCTGACGAGCGAGGCGAATATCAACGCCACGGGCAATGACGGCGATAATATCATCATCGGTAACGGCGGGCGCAATACCTTGATTGGCGGCGCGGGTAACGACACGCTGGAAGGCGGCGAAGGTGCCGACTACATGGACGGCGGTACGGGCGACGATGAATATTGGGTCGATGACGAAGGCGACAGAATCCGCGACGGCGGCGGCATCGATACGGTTTACAGCGAAGTGAACTTCACGCTCGACAAGAGCCTCGAAAACCTGACGCTGACGGATGGTGATATTAACGGCACGGGTAACAGCCTCAATAACACCATCATCGGCAGTGATGGCAATAACATCATCGATGGCGGCAGCGGCGCGGATTACATGGACGGCGGCGGCGGTGATGATACTTTTTACGTCGATAACATCGGCGATGTGGTTGTGGATAGCACCGGCACGGCAGACCATGTCTTGTCCAGTGTCACCTTTACGCTGGGCGGTTCCATAGAAAATCTGACGCTGACCGGAAAAACAGCCGTGAACGGCACGGGTAACGGCGGTGACAATATCATCACCGGCAATGACGGCGTTAACCTGCTGTTCGGGCTTGGCGGCAACGATACCATCGACGGCGGCCGTGGAGCGGATACAATGGTCGGCGGCGCGGGCGACGATACTTATTACATCGACAATGCCAAAGACGTCATTCTGGAAGAATTCGGCGAAGGCGTCGATTCCGTTTTCAGCGCGGTGTCCTATACGCTTGGCGATTATGTTGAAAACGTGACCTTGACGGGCAAATCCGCCCTGTCGGCTACGGGCAACAGCGGCGACAACGTGATTGTCGGCAATACCGGCGGCAATATTTTGATGGGCGGCGCTGGCAACGACGTTCTTGATGGCGGCGCTGGCAATGACAAAATGACCGGCGGGCTGGGCGATGACACTTACTACATCGACAGCACGAAGGACGTCGTGACAGAACTGGCGGGCGAGGGGATTGATACCGTTTATTCAACCCTCAGCTATATCCTCGGCGATAACCTTGAAAATCTGACGTTACTGGGCGAGGCGAATATCAACGCCACCGGCAACGCCGCGGGCAATACGCTGGTCGGCAACGACGGCAATAACGTGCTGGATGGCGGCGCGGGTATTGACCGCATGCGCGGCGGCCTTGGCAATGATACCTATTACGTCGATAACGCGGGCGATAACGTTATCGAATTCGCGGATGAGGGGATTGATACGGTTTATAGCAGCGTTGATTACGACCTGTTCGTCAATCTTGAAAACTTGTACCTGACGGGCAGCGCCGACATCAACGGTGCGGGCAATACGCTGGATAACACGCTGTTTGGAAATGCGGGCGTGAATACGCTGTTCGGCTATGATGGTAACGATTTCCTCGATGGCGGCCTTGGCGCGGATACGCTCATCGGCGGTGCGGGCGATGATATTTATATCGTCGATAGCGCGCTTGACGAAATTGTGGAGCTGGCGGACGAAGGCATCGACACCGTGCGCGCATCCGCAAGCCATACGCTCGGATTCCAGATTGAAAATCTGGAGCTGACGGGCAAGCTTGCCATCAACGGTACGGGCAACGCGCTCGACAATACTATTATCGGCAATGCCGGGGTGAATATCCTCGATGGCGGCGATGGTAACGATAATCTGGACGGCGGCGCGGGGGCGGATACGCTCATCGGCGGCCTTGGCGATGACACCTATGTCGTCGATAACAAAAAAGACATCATCATCGAAAACGCGGGCGAGGGGATTGATACGGTTATCAGCTCTTTCACTATGGTTCTGGCGGACGGGCTTGAAAATCTGACGCTGCTCGAAGGGGTGAAGGGCAAGCTGAACGCCACAGGCAACGCGGCCGACAACATCCTGACCGGCAATAGCGGCGTCAATACGCTGAACGGTCTGGCAGGCGCGGATACGATGATTGGCGGCGCGGGCAACGACGTTTACTACGTCGATGACGCAGGCGACGCCGTTGTCGAATACGCGGACGAAGGCATCGACATTGTTTATGCCAGCGTTTCTTTCGCCATGGGCCAGCATGTGGACAAGCTGACGCTGACCGGCACCGGCAACATTGACGGCACAGGCAACGACCTCAACAACACCATCGTGGGCACGGCGGGTAACAATACGCTCGACGGCGGCCTCGGTGCGGACTATCTGGACGGCGGTGCGGGCGATGATACCTATGTCGTCGATAACGCGGCCGATGTTATCAAGGATAAGAGCGGCGTTGATATTGTTCTCTCCTCGGTTTCGTGGACGCTGCAAAGCGGGCTTGAGAACCTCACGCTCACCGGTACGGATGATATTAACGGCACCGGAAATTCTGCGGTGAATATTCTGACGGGCAATGACGGCGATAACACCCTCGACGGCGGCAGCGGTAACGACACGCTGCTGGGCGGCGCGGGCAACGACCGTTTGATTGGCGGCGCGGGCAATGACTCGCTGGTCGGCGGCAACGGTGATGACACCTATGTCATCGATACGCTCGGCGATGTGATTATCGAGCTGGCGGGCGAAGGTGTGGATACCGTCGAAACCCTCGTCAATAACTACACGCTGGGCGCCGAGCTTGAAAACCTTGTCATCGGCGGCACGTCGGGTTTGAGCGCGACGGGCAATGCGCTTGATAACGTCATGACCGGCAATAAAGGCGCAAATACCCTCAAGGGCGAGGACGGCAACGATACGCTGTTCGGCGGTGCGGGCAATGACAAGCTCGAAGGCGGCGATGGTGACGATATGCTCTACGGCGAAGACGGCAGCGACACGCTGACGGGCGGGCTTGGCGCGGATACGTTTGTGTTCGAATCCGCCACGGCCTATAAATCCAAAGACACGATTGCCGATTTCAGCACCGTCGATGGTGATGCGATTGACCTGCGTGATTTGCTGGAAATGTACGACCCGCTGGCCGACGATTTGGCCGATTTCGTGCGTATTGTGGATAGCGGCTCGAACGCCGTTCTTTCCGTCAACCGCGACGGTCTGGGCACGGATTGGGTGCAAATCGCGACGTTGCAGGGTCAGAATGGCCTTGGCGATGTCGATGCGCTGGTGCTGTCGAACAATCTGCTGGTCAGCTGACGCCGCTGGTTTTTACGCCGGAATAACGTAGCGGATATCGATGATTTCCAGCTGCTCCGCCCCTGCGGGGGTGCGGCAAGTGACGGTGTCGCCTGCTTGCGCTTTCATCAAGGCCTTGGCCAGCGGTGACAGCCAGCTGATTTTTCCGCCTTCGGCTTCCGCCTCGTCCACGCCGACGATGGTGACGGTGTGTTCGCTGTCATCGCTCAGGCGGGCATAGGTGACGGTCGCGCCAAAAAACACGCGCGCCAGCCCTTGCTGTTTTTTCGGGTCAACGACTTCGGCATTTTCAAGGCGCTTCATCAAATAGCGGATGCGGCGGTCAATTTCGCGCAGGCGTTTTTTACCGTAGAGGTAATCGCCGTTTTCGCTGCGGTCGCCGTTGCCGGCGGCCCAGGATACGATTTCCACAACCTTCGGCCGCTCGTCCGTGACCAGCTGGCGCAGCTCTTCCTGCATCGCGGCGTGGCCGGTCGGCGTCATGTAATTTTTGACACTGGCGGGCAGCACGTCGGGCTGTTCATCCCGCTCGTCGTCTTCGCCTGCGCTGTCGTTTTCGGTGACGAAAGCCTTGCTCATGCCTTCTCCTTTTCAGGCGGTTTTTCTAGCATGCTTTGGCGCCGATGGGTACTGCCTGCGCGGGTGTTGTATTACCCGTTTGAATTCAAAAGATTATTTGCGCCGCGCGCGGCCGCCCTTGTATGATGGCGGGGCGTGTCGCGCGTTTGTTTTTGCAAAGGTAGCCTTCTCTATGACCATTCCCATGCTTCTTGATTTCGCGGGTATCGCGCTTTTTTCCGCAACGGGGGCGCTGTCGGCGTCGCGCAAGCAGCTGGATATCGTGGGCTTTATGTTTCTGGGCACCATCACGGGCATCGGCGGCGGCACGCTGCGGGATTTAATCCTCGATGTGCCCGTTTTCTGGGTGCAGCAGCCGTATTATATTCTCATCTGCGCGCTTGCGGCGGTGGTGGTTTATTTCACCGCGCATAAACTTGAATCGCGCTACCGTCTTTTGCTATGGCTGGACGCGCTGGCGCTCGGTGCTTATGGCGTTTTTGGCGCCTACAAGGGGCTTGCGGTCAGCGATGCGCCGATTGTCGCCGTGGTCATGGGGATGCTGACGGGGACGGCAGGCGGTATTTTGCGCGATGTGGTGGCGGGGGAGCCTTCGGTCATCATGCGCCGCGAGATATATATCACGGCGGTCATTGCGGGCACGGCGGTTTTTGTGCTGCTCGACCATCTCGGCCTTCCAGTACCTGTTTCGACGGTCACGGGCGCGGTTATCGTTTTTGGTATCCGCGCGGGCGCGATTGCGCGCGGCTGGACGCTGCCGCAATATATGCCGCGCAAATGACGCGCGCGATTTTTAAACGATAACGGCGGGGCGCCCCGCGTCTTCGAAATAAATCTGCGCGGTTTCGTAATTTTCGCTGTCGTCATGGATTTGCAGCGTCAGGCCGTCTTCCAGCTCTATTTCCAGCAGGCGCGCGTTCACGACCTTGTAGCGGATAACCACGCCATCCAGAATTTTTTGAAACGCCAGTGACGACCATTTCTTGTCCTGCGTCCACTCCGCAATCACGCGGCCATGTTCTTTGACTTTGAACAGCCCCTCGACGCAAATCATGACGCCGCCTTCGTCAAAGCCCAGCTGCAAACTATGCTGCCCAAGCCCCAGATGCAGCACCGCACCGTTGATGCCATCGATATTCAAATCAAGCGGGAAGCCGTGCATAGGGGTGTCCTTGGGAAGCAATTTTAAGGAGGGTAGCGTCTGCCTTCAACCCCGCGCATTCCATAGAAAATTCTGAGGCCGCGGGAGAGCTATTCAAGGTTCAATTTCAAACAAGATAATCTCCTCATCATGAGGATTGTTCTCTAGCAGGCATTTTTTTAAATACTCAAGTTCCTCTAATATCGGTTTTGGAAGGTTTTTTGTGTTTTTTACTATAATCTTATAAGGCGAGTTAATCTCGTTTATATCACCGTAAACCATGGAGTCAATAAAGGCATCAATGCTTGAGCCATGCCATGCAGGTGAGCGAAGAGCTGCGCGCAAAGCCGATGCGTAGTCTTCGAATGTTTTCCAATCTTGTGCATCAATTTCAATTTCTTGCATCGGGGTGTCCTTAAGGGCTGTGCGAATCTCTCATAAACTGCGGTAGGGCTGTGTATGAATATATAAAGTATTATACGCTTAGCAGCCCCAATATGCCTAGTATCTGAACATGGATGTCTATTTATTTCTTTTGTGAAACACGCCATTCCTTTATAATTTTAGAAAAATTATGAAATGTTTATTGAGCGTGTAAAAATGAAAAAATTATTTGTGCTTTTTTCTTTTATCCTCTTGTCGTTCTTAATCGTCCCGGGTGCGCCCTCTTATGCGGATGAGGCGAAGCTGCGCGAGAATTTTCAGATTGAGATTGCAGATCTGTTTTGGAAGCGAAAATTTTCGGAGTTGGAGGCGAGATCAAGTCTTTATAGAAAGAGTCAGAGCCGGACGCCCAGCGGGTTTTGGGAACTTGACCTTATGTATTACGGCCTGCGCAATGTAATCAGCAGTTCATCTGTTTCTGATGGGGAGTGGGAAAAGGTTTTTAAAATTCTGGATGAATGGATTGATATGCATCCTGATTCCCCCTCGGCACATATTACAAAGGCAGCCTTTCTTGAAAAGTTTGCCTGGAAAATACGCGGTCATAGCTTCGCAAAAGATGTTCCCAAAGAGGCATGGGGGACTTTTTTCGGCGCTCTTAAAATCGCAGAAGACTATCTGAATGAGAACAAAGACATTGCCAGTCAAGATCCGGAATGGTACGCGCGTATGTTGTCTATTCTGGGCGGCTCCGGCAGCAATTCAATGGCCTACGAACGCGTTTTAAAAGAAGGGTTGGACAAGTATCCAAACTACTACGGGATTTACAACGTTGCAGTTCTCTATCTGTTGCCGCAGTGGAGAGGGGACAAGCATCAAATTGAAGACTTTGCAAACGAGGCTGTAGAGCGTTCACAGCAAACAGACGGTATGGCAATGTACGCTCGGATTTACTGGGGGTTATCGCAGACCCAGTACAAAGCAAAGCTTTTTCGGGAGACGGACGCTTCGTGGCCAAAGATGAGACAGGGGTTTAGAGATATCTTGAAAAAATATCCAGATCCGCGGAATCAGAACAGTTTCGCTTTTTTCTCCTGTGCGGCAAAAGATAAAGAGACGTTAAAAGAACTGCTCGATAAGATTGACACGCCGCTTATATATGTGTGGTACACACAAGACTATTACGATTTCTGCAAAAACTTTGCGGCATCAACAGATTGATGGAGATGCGGTTCGAACCTCTGTTGTAAACGCCGCAAAGGAATCCTTTTTGTGGAGGCTGTCTTCTTACGTCTCTTCGGGATAAACGGTTAAGTCTAGCCCCAGCTGCTTTGCGCCAAGCGCCATCAACAAGGATGGCTCCAGAGAGGCGCCATAGCTGTCTGCGCAAAAAATACTGATGAAGAACCGCGCCTCTCCTCCTGTGCTGACGAGCTCTTTGATGTGGGGGCTGTTTGCAAAAGGCTCTTTTATCATCGCCTGCAGAAAGGCAGAAAGTGAAGCGCCGTTCGCCGGCGGCAGGTCGAATACGATCATCGTGCGGCTATATGTCCCCTCCAGCGGTGTTCCTTTCGGAGTTTGGCGTGGGGCGCCGACGGAATTAATAATGCAGGCAGGGAGCTGGATGGCTTGCAAAATGTCGTCTGCAGGTTTGATGGGATGAAAAACCCGGAAGGAGGCTGTAAAATTTGAAGTGTTCACGCGTTCTTTCCGCTCTTTTCGCCCTTGTATCCGTACGGCGGGAAGGCGCCTAAAAATCTATCAAAAAATGGTAAATGGCGGAGAGGGGGGGATTCGAACCCCCGATAGCCTTGCGACTATTCCAGTTTTCGAGACTGGCGCATTCAACCGCTCTGCCACCTCTCCGCAAATATGATAGGTGTGGTTGATGTGGGGGGCACTCTAGCAGGTTTGGGCGATTCCGAAAAGTCCATTTTTGGCTTGTTTTTCAGGGGGCTGCGGCCTGCGTGCGGGCGGGGTGCGGCTTTTGCCGTCGTGCGGGCGTCGGTCGGGGCAGCGCGCAGCTTTAATCGGGGCGGTTGTTTTTGCTTGCCCATTCCTTCATCGCCGCGCGTGCGGCGGGGCGGGCGCCGCTGAGGGCACGCTGGAAATAAAAGCGGTTATAGGTGCCGCGCTTGAAAACCTCGGCATGTTCCAAAAGTGTTTTGACAGTCGCGGCATCGTCGTTATAGGCGGCGCGATGCAGCGGGGTATAGACGCTCAGTTCACGCTCCGCCCGCATATCGGCGTCGGCGCCGTAATCAAGCAGTAATCGCACCGCGGCTGCCTTGCCGCTTTGCGCGGCATGGGCGAGGGGCGTTGCGCCGTCTTTGGCCGCCGCGTCCACTTCCGCGCCGCGCTTGCACAGGTGGATGATGCAGGCGTTATGTCCGCCCGCGGCTGCGCGGTGCAGGGGCGTCTCCCCATGGCAATCGCGCGCGTTCACATCCGCCCCTGCGGCAATCAAAAGCTGGAGAATGGAAAAATGCCCCTGCGCCGCGGCGATGTGCAGCGGATAGCTGCCGCTTGCCTCTTCGCTGCGCGTGCTGCCGATGCCGTTGAACCGCGCCATGAAATCGCGGCACAGGCGCGTATCGCCCGCGGTGACGGCGGCAAGAAAAGCCGCCCGCTCGCGTGACGAGGGGCGGTTGAAAATCTCTCGTATGCTTTTCTTGAAATCCCGCATCGGGCGTTTCCTTTTTATAGGGGCGCCCGCCGCGAAGCCTCGGCTTATTTCAGGCTTTCGAGGTATTTGACGATAGCCGCGCGGTCTTCCGGTTTTTTCATGCCGGCATAAACCATTTTTGTGCCGGCGATGGCTTTTTTCGGGTTCCACAGGAATTCGTTGATGGCTTCGCGCGTCCAGGTTTCGCCCGCTTTCGCCTTCATCGCGTCGGAATAGGCGAAGCCCGCCATGTGCGCGTGCTTGCTGCCGATAATGCCGTGCAGGTTGGGGCCGACGCGGGCGGGGCCGCCGTTATCAAACGTATGGCAGGCAGCGCAGACTTTGGCGAGTTTTTCGCCATGTGCGATATCGGCCGCGGCCATCAAATCTTCAATCGGTTCCGGCCCTGCGGGGGCTGCTGCTGCGGCGCCTGCGCCGGCTGCCGCTTCGGCAACTTCGATGGGGAAGGCGTTTTCCTTCAGCGCCTTCGGGTGATAGACCTGCGAAGACGTAAAGCCCGCGAGCATCGCGACGATACCGGCGACGAGAAGGGCGGCGAAGAGTTTGTTGAATTCCATGTTCATGGCGTGGTGCCTTTTTGTTTTTCTTTGAGTCTTGTAAGCGGTTCGTAGTCTAGCGGCTTTTGGTTTTAAAATCCATATTGGCCAAGGCGCCGCGGCCTGAAAACGGGGACTGGCCTAGCCCTGCTTGCGCGTGGCGGCGATGGGGTCGGTCGGCTGGATGTCCACATCCCACGGGAAGTAAATCCAGGTGTCCTGACTGACCCAGGTGACATAGGTATCGACCAGCGGTTCGCCCGCGGGCTTGGCATAGACGGTGGCGATATGCGCGGCCGGCAGCATCTGGCGCAGCAGTTTCGCGGTATTGCCGCTATCGACGAGGTCGTCGATAACCAGCCAGCCCTCGCCGTCGCCGACGAGCTCTTTGTTGATGTCTTTCAGGATATGCACTTCGCGCTGCACCTGATCGTCATAACTGGAAACGCCGATGGTTTCGATGGTCTTGATTTCCAGTTCCCGCGCCACGATACCGGCGGGGATAAGGCCGCCGCGCGTGATGGCGATAATGCCGCGCCAGTTGTCGCGCTTTTCAACCAGACGCCATGCAAGGGCTTTGCAATCGCGGTGGAACTGGTCCCACGAGACCAGAAAACGCTTCGGGGCGGTTTTGGCGGCGGTATCGGACATGAAAAGGAATCCTTCGGAAAATCCTGAAGACACGAAATTTCGCCTTATTTTATACAGCCGTTTGCGGGGAAAGCAAAGGGGCTGGCGCGGGTTTATTTTTCGTTGTAAATCAGTATGGTGGCGGGCGATTTCGCCCTGTCCGAGTCCCGCTTTGGGTGATTTATGGTTATTGAAGTCTGGCTGCTGCCGTCTTTGCTCGCGCTCTTTATATGGGGGCTGACGGGTTTTTTGAACAAAATCGCCCTGCGCGGCCTGCCGCCGCTGCATTTGCTGGTCTATGGCGCGGTGTTCTTTTTGCTCAGTGCTTGTGTGGTGCAGCTGTTTTACGGCGGCATCGATTTTGACGCAAAGGGCGTTGTGCTGGCGCTTTGCGTGGGTGCGGCGGGCTCTATCGGCCAGCTCATGTTTCTGATTGCGCTGCGCGACGGGCCGCTGACTTTTGTGTCGATGATTTCATCGCTTTATCCGCTGGTCTCCGCGCTGCTGGCCTATGTGTTTTTGTCGGAGCCGATTTCCCCCCGTCAGGCCGCGGGCATCGCGCTTGGCATTGCTGCAATCGTTTTACTGGTGGTGGCGCGTGACAAGCAGCCTGCCTGAAGATATTCCGCCCGAAGGTCTGGCCATTCATCCGCCCGCGCCGCCGCTGGAACAGGGCGTGCCGCGTTGGCTCTGGCTTGCGCTGGGTGCGCTTTTTGCCTGGGGCTTCTGGGCTTTTCTGCCCAAGCTGGCGTTGCAATCCATGCCGCCGCACAGTGTGATTTTTTACGAAGCGCTCGGCAATTTGCTGGTCGCGGTGCCTGTGTTTATATATCTGCGCGGGCGTTTGAAATGGCACGGGCGCACGGTACCCATGGCTGCGTTCATCAGCGCCATTACCGTGGGCGCGTTTTTGATGTATTTTTTCGCGCTTAAAAACGGCCCCGTGGCGACGATTGTGACGCTGACGGCGCTTTATCCTGTTGTCGTGATTTTGCTGGCGCGGATTTTCCTCAAGGAAAAATTGAACCGCCTGCAATGGCTGGCCGTCGCGCTGGCGGTTGCCGCCGCCGTCCTGCTGGCCGGTTAAAGAAAAAGGGGAGGCCGCAAGCGGCGCTCCCCCCAAGTCTCAACGAGGTCGTATAAAAATTCCAGCCGGCTTTACGCCGCAGCCATATCCCAGCGCGGCGCCCAATCGGGGTTGATAAGGCGTTTGGCGTTTTTGGTCAAAAGGCTGATGCGCTGCATTTCGTCGGCATCCAGCGTGAAGCTGAAAATGTCGAAATTGCCGCGCAGGTTTTCTTCGCTTGCGGCCTTCGGAATGGCGGCCACGCGCTCTTGCTGCACCAGCCAGCGCAGGGCGACCTGCCCGGGCGTTTTGCCATGCTTTTCGGCAATGTCCTGCAGGGTCTGGTCGTTGCGCACTTTGCCGCGCGCCAGCGGCGAGTAGGCGGTCAGGAACATGTCATGCGCGCGCACATAATCCAGCACGGGTTTTTGCGACAGGAACGGGTGGTATTCCACCTGATTGTTCACCACAGGCGCGCCCAGTTCTTCGCGCACTTCGCGCATTTGCGCGACGGTGAAGTTCGATACGCCAATCATGCGGGCAAGGCCGGCCTCGTGCACTTCGCGCAGGGATTTCATTTGCTCGGCAAAGCTCACCTGCGTGACCGGCCAGTGGATAAGCAGCAAATCGACATAGCCTGCTTTCAGCTTGCGCAGGCTTTCCTCTACCGACGGGCGGAAGAGTTTGTGTTCAAGGTTGCTCATCCATACTTTGGTGGTCAGGAAAATATCGTCGCGCTTGACGCCGCTTTGTTCGATGGCAAGGCCGACTTCTGATTCATTTTCGTAGATTTGCGCGGTGTCGATATGGCGATAGCCGATATCAAGCGCCTTGAGCACGCCATCCACGCAGGCTTTGTCTTTCAGCTGCCATGTGCCGTAGCCGAGGGCGGGAATTTTACGGTTTTGAATATCGATATAAATCATTTCTGTGCCTTTCCTGATTTTTGTCGGTGGCTGTATGCGATATGTCGCGGTGAATGTATAAATAGAACGGCACCGAGAATAATCCAGTTCCGTTAATTTCGGGTTAATCGCAGCCGTGCGTGTTTGTTCAACGTTTTAGCGGGTTTTATTGATGTTTGCGGCGCCGGCTTTCGATTCCTTTTTGTGTACGTCTTTGCTATAATCTAGATATGTTCGCTATTTTTGTGCCGCTGCATGAAACTTAAAATCCAGTACAAAGGCCGCAGTATCACGCCGCGCGATTTGGAGCGGCTGAGCAACTGCTTTGGTGAAAAAATCGATGACATGAAACTCTGTCAGGCCGTGATTTTGCGGGTGATGCAAAGCCATAACGCGCTTGCGCGCGGGGCGGTGGTGCGCGCGCTTGATACAGGCAGATGCGCAGCGGGCGAAGGCGGGCGTGATGTGCGCAAAATTATCCGCCGCGCGCGGCGCGAGCTTGGCTATACCTATACATGGCACGAGCATCTTGACCGCATTGTCGCGGGTTTGACGTCGTTCGAGCTGAAAGTCGCCATCGCGGGGATTTTTCGCAGCTTGCTGAATACGCTGCGGTTTTTATTCCGTATGGCGGATTAGCCTTGCAGGCCTACGCGCGGTCAAATTCAATCGGCGCGCCCCAGAATTTTTCGATAAGGCCAAGCGCATCCGGTGAATATCCGGTGGAAAGAAATTTGCGCTTGCCGTTCATGCCGACTTTGTATTCCGGATGGCGCTGCAAATACGTTACCAGCGCCGCGGCAGTGGTTTCCGGCTGGTGGATAATCGGCATGCCCGCGGGCAGGCATTCGGCGAAAATATCGGCAACCAGCGGGTAATGCGTGCAACCCAGAATAACGCTTTCCGGCGCGCGGCCGCCCAGCTGCGCCATCAGCGCGTTTGTATATTCCGCCACCAGCGCGTGCAGTTTTTCGCGCGGTGCGCCCGCTTCGATGGCGCCGGCCAGCGCGGGGCAGGCTTGCTGCACCACGTTGATGTCGGGGCGGCGTTTGCGGATTTCAAACGGATATGTTTTGGTCGCCACGGTGCGGGCGGTGGCGAACACTGCGATGACGGCGCCTTGCGGCATGCCGTCGTGCAGGCGTTTTTCTTCGTACCAGTCAAGGCCGGTCGCGGCCTCGATAGTCGGCACGACGATGCTGAGCGCATTGCGCTTCACGCCGTCTTTGAGGTAAAGCGCGGGCAGCCATTGCTGCTGTATCCACCGCATGGATACGGCGGCGGCGGTATTGCAGGCGGCAATCATGACGGTGCAGCCCTCGTCAATCAAACGCTGCATGCCGTTGCAGGTCAGGTTCAGCACGTCCA
>DDBY01000146.1 GCA_002334985.1 Micavibrio sp. UBA2020 | reverse complement strand
GTGGATTCAGCGTATCAACGCCGGTGCACGCCTGAACGGCCTGACCTATTCCAAAATGATGGGCGGCCTGAAACTGGCCGGCATCACGCTGGACCGCAAAGTCCTCGCAGACATCGCCGTGCGCGACCCTGCCGGCTTTGCCAGCATCGCCGAACAGGCGAAAGCTGCATTGGCCAAAAAAGCCGCGTAAGCGACTTTAACGGACAGATATAAAGAAACCGCGGACGGCATGGCCTCCGCGGTTTTTTTTATGCGCGGAAAATGCTACACAAAGAACAGTAAAAGAACGGATTGTCCCGAACGGATACATCATGGCCAAAGCCCAACGCCTATACGTCTGCCAAAGCTGCGGCGCCACCCACAACAAATGGGCGGGCAAGTGCGAAGCCTGTGGCGAGTGGAACAGCATCGTCGAGGAAATATCCGAAGCACGCCCGCCGCAAGGGCTCAGCCGCGGCCGCGGCAAGGTGATTGAATTCGCCGCCCTTTCCGGCGCGGCCGAAGCGGCACCGCGCCGCAAAAGCGGTATCGAGGAATTCGACCGCGTCACTGGCGGCGGCCTTGTCCCCGGCTCTGCCGTGCTTATCGGCGGCGACCCGGGCATCGGCAAATCCACCTTGCTTTTGCAGGTCATGGCGAAGCTGTCGGCACATGCACGCTGCGCCTATGTATCGGGCGAAGAGGCCATCGACCAGGTACGCATGCGCGCGCGCCGTCTTGGCTGTGACAAAATGCCCGTGGCGCTCGCGGCCGCCACCAACGTGCGCGACATCATCGAGACGCTGGAGCGTGAAAAAATCGATGTTATCGTTATCGATTCCATCCAGACCATGTATCTCGACAACCTCGATTCCGCACCCGGCACCGTCGCGCAGGTACGCGCCAGCGCGCAGGAACTGATACGCACCGCCAAAAAACGCGGTACATCGCTTTTGCTGGTCGGCCACGTCACCAAAGAAGGGCAGATTGCAGGCCCCCGCGTGCTGGAGCACATGGTCGATACCGTTCTTTATTTCGAAGGCGACCGCGGCCACACTTTCCGCATTTTGCGCGCGGTTAAAAACCGTTTTGGCGCGACGGATGAAATCGGTGTTTTTGAAATGGCCGAGCAAGGCTTGGCTGAAGTTGAAAACCCCTCTGCCCTTTTCCTTGCGCAGCGGCAGGAGCAAATATCCGGCAGCGCCGTCTTCGCAGGCATGGAAGGCACACGCCCCGTGCTGGTCGAGGCGCAGGCGCTGGTCGCCCCCTCGCCGCTCGGCACACCGCGCCGCGCCGTTATCGGCTGGGACAGCGGAAGGCTTTCCATGGTGCTGGCGGTGCTGGAGGCGCGCTGCGGCGTGCAAATCGGCCCCAATGACGTTTATCTGAATATCGCGGGCGGCCTGCGCGTGACGGAACCCGCCGCCGATTTGGCCGTCGCCGTCGCACTTGTCAGTTCCATGTCCGGCGTGCCTGTGCCCGCCGATATGGTGATTTTTGGCGAGATTGGCCTATCGGGCGAAGTGCGCAACGTCGGACAAGCCGACCACAGACTGAAAGAAGCCGCCAAGCTCGGCTTCCGCCACGCGCTTATCCCTGCCACGGGCGGCAAGCCGCCGATGAAACCCGACGGCATGAAACTGACACAAATCCGGCACCTGAAAGATATGCTGCCGCTGTTTACGGAGGAATAACCACCCATGACCCCCATCATTCTCGATACCGCGGTCATCATCGTCATTCTGCTTTCGGTCATCGTCGCGTTTTTCCGCGGCTTCGTCAAAGAGGTACTAACCATCGTCAACCTCATCGGTGCGGCGGTGGCGGCATGGTATCTGGGCGGACAGTTCGCACCGGCCTTCCAGAAATGGATGGGCGCGGGCGAAGTCGCTGCGGGCGAAAAGCCGCATAAAGTCCTCGGCCTTGTGCCGCCGGAAGTTGCGGGCACGTTCCTGTCCTACTTTGCCGTCTTTTTTGTGACGCTGATTATTCTTGCCCTGGCCGGCATGGCGATTTCGGGCAGCGTGAAGGCGATGGGGCTCGGCCCGCTCGATAAATTCCTTGGTATGGTTTTCGGCGCGCTGCGCGGTTTCTTGCTGGTTTTGCTGATGTACGCCCCCTTCGCGCATTTCATGCCGCCGGACAAGGAAAAATACCCGCAATGGGCCGAAGAATCCATCAGCTTCGGCATGCTTGATTCCAGCTACCGCTGGGTCAAAGACACCTTCGGCGACAAGGAAGCCGCCGCAGACACGCCCGAGGGCAAAGAGGAAGAAGGCCCCCTCGGCCGCCGCCTGAAGAAAATGGGCGACGACATTATGCGCGAGCAGGAAAAGAAAGCCGCCCAGCCGCCGCAACAAGGCGCACTGGAGCGTTATGAAGACGTGCAGCAGGATGTCACCAGCGAAATTCTTTCCGACGAAGAAAGCCACGCCCGCCCATGACCCAGAAAAAAACCAAAAAAAGCGCCAAAAAATCCGGCGGCGGCATCATGCGCTTTTTGATGGTGGTTGCGCTGCTGCTGAGCGTCTTTGCCGCCGCGATAAGCTTTAGCGAGCGTAAACACTGGCCTGAAAAACTGCGCAACGAGGACGCCGTTATCGCCCTTTACCAGACACGCGACCAGGTTATCGACAGCCTTTGGGCGCGCGGCAAACAGACCATCGACGTGCTGCCGCTGCAAAAGCATGAAAAAGAGCCCATCAACGTGCGCCCCGCCAAGGCAAAGCCGGAGCAGGGATACAACACCAAAGACCGCGCGGGTATGGACGCCCTGATTGAAAAAGAAGGAGAACTGCCATGAGCAAAGGGAATGCCGCAGGCCGCCTTGATGGCCGCCTTGCCCTTGTTACCGGTGCATCCCGCGGCCTTGGCGCGGCGGTTGCCGAAGCCTATGCGAGAGAAGGCGCGCATGTGATTTTGCTTGCCCGCACGCAGGGCGCGCTTGAGGAAATCGACGACCGCATTCAATCTGCCGGCGGCACGGCGACCTTGCTGCCGTTTGATTTGATGGAACATAAAAAAATCCCCGCCCTTGGCGCCGCGATTGCAGAGCGTTTCGGCAAGCTGGATATTCTGACCGCCTGTGCGGCAACGCTGGGCGCGCTGTCGCCCGTCGCGCTGTCGGACGCGAAGGTTTACGACGAAGTGATGCGTGTCAATTTCATGGCCAATGTGCATTTGCTGCGCAGCCTTGATGCGCTTCTGCGCGGCAGCATCGCCGGCCGCGCGATTTTCGTGACGGACCATACGCTGGGCGAAACCAGCCCGTTCTGGAGCGCTTATCGCGCCAGCAAAGCCGCGCTCGAGGTTATGGCCGCGACTTATGCGCAGGAGGTGTCGTTCAGCCCGCTGCGCGTCAATGTCGTCAACCCCGGCCCCCTGCGCACGGAGCTGCGCGCGGGCGCTTTCCCCGGTGAAAACACATCCCTGCTGACGCCGCCCGAAGACGTGACCGAGATATTCGTGCGCCTCGCCGCCGAGGACTGCAGCGAGACCGGCCGTATCCACGCTGCCGCATGAATACGCCAAACCCCCATCTGCACGGCAATAACAAAAAGCTTCAGCTGGAGCTGAAACTGAAACGCATGGCGACAACCGCCAGCATTTCGGTTGCGACCATTTTGATTATCACCAAGGTCACCGCCTTTCTGATGACCAATTCGGTAAGCCTTTTGTCGTCGCTGATGGATTCTTTCTTCGATTTGCTGGCGTCGCTGGTGACTTTGCTGGGCGTTATCCATGCGGCAAGCCCTGCCGACGAAGACCACCGTTATGGCCACGGCAAGCTGGAGGCGCTGGCCGCACTGGCGCAGTCGATTTTCGTTTTCGGCTCGTCGATGTTTTTGATGGTCGAATCTGCCCGCCGCGTGCTGACGCCGGAGCCCGTCAAGGACGCCGACGTCGGCATCATCGTCATGTTGCTGTCGGTCATTCTGACGGCCTGCCTGATTACGTTCCAGCGCTATGTGGTCAAAAAAACAAAATCCGTCGCCATTTCCGCCGACCGTTTGCATTATACGGGCGACTTGATGACCAATACCGCCGTCATTGCCGCGCTGCTTTTGGCGAAATATACGCAGTGGCCGTATTTCGACCCGCTGTTCGCGGTCCTTATCGCGGCGGTTTTGCTGCGGGGTGCCTGGGGCATTCTGATTTCATCGGCGGACATCCTGATGGACAAGGAACTGCCTGAAGAAGACCGCAAGAAAATCGAGGAAATCGCCACCGCTCATCCGCATGTCGTATCTATCCACGACCTGCGCACGCGCAGCACGGGCAATCATCTGTTTATCGAATTCCACGTCGAAATGGATGGCGAGATGTCGCTGAACCGCGCACATGACATCACGGAAGAGCTGGAGAAAAAACTCTATGCCGCCTTCCCCAAGGCGGAAATCCTGATGCATCAGGAACCGGCGGGCATAGACGACCACCGCCTCGACCACCGTATTCAAACGGCGCCCGCGGGCGGGAAATAGCCTAAATAAAAAAGGGAATTAATCCGCGTAGGGGTTGCGGCTGGTCTTGATAATCAGGCGCACCGGCGTTGCGGGCATTTCGAAATCGCGGCGCAGGCCGTTTATCAAATAACGCTGGTGCGTTTCCGGATAATCGTCGGGGCGCGAAACCCAGATGGCAAAGGTCGGCGGGCGCGCCTTGATTTGCGTCATATAACGCAGACGGTTCTGGCGGCCGTTGACCAGCGGCGCGGGGTTTTGCGATTCCATGATGCGCAGCCAGCGGTTGAGCTTGCCCGTGCCGATGCGGTGGTTCCAGAGATTATAGGTATCCAGAACCGCCTGCAGAACCTTCTCCACGCGCTGCCCCTTGATGGCCGAAACCGTCACGATGGGAATATCGCGCACCTGCGCCAGCTGCGTCGCCAGCTGATGTTTCAGCTCTTCCAGCGTGGCTTCTTTTTCTTTAACCAAGTCCCATTTGTTGACAACGATGACCATGGCGCGGCCTTCGTCAATGATATGTCCGGCGATGGTCAAATCCTGCTTTTCGAACAGGGTTTCGCCGTCAAGCACCATAACAACCACCTGCGCAAGGCGAATAGCGCGCAGCGTATCGTCCACGGCCATGCGCTCGATATAGTTCACCACCTTGGCCTTGCGGCGCAGACCCGCCGTATCGACAAGACGCAGCGGACGCCCGCCAAATTCGAAATCGACGTGAATGGCGTCGCGTGTGATGCCCGCTTCGGGGCCGGTCATCGCGCGCTCTTCGCCCAGAATGGCGTTGAGCAGCGTGGATTTGCCAACGTTGGGGCGCCCCGCAATCGCAATTTTGATGGGTTTGGAGAGGTCTTCTTCCGGCACCTCCTCGTCACCGAAGCCCGTTTCGTCCCCTTCGTGATATTTCTGGAATAAAACTTCGACGTCTTCCTCGGCTTCTTCCTGCGCTTGCGCGGCGAAGCGGGCGGCCTTGGCTTCCGCCTCTTCCACCATCGGCTTCAGAAGGGTGTAAAGCTCTTCCATGCCAAGCCCGTGTTCGGCGGAAATGGCGATAGGCTCGCCAAGGCCCAGCTCATAGGCTTCGTAAAGTCCTTCCGCGCCCGCACGGCTTTCGCATTTATTCACGACCAGCGCGCTCGGGATATTCTGGCGGCGCAGCCAGTCGGCGAAATGCCTGTCCATCGGCGTGATGCCCGTGCGCGCATCCACAACCAGCAAAGCCATATCGGCACGCGCAAGCGCGCGTTCCGTTTGCTGGCGCATGCGGCCCTGGATAGAAGCGTCAAAACTTTCTTCCAGTCCCGCGGTGTCGATAACGCGGAAATTGAGCCCCATCAGATGCGCCTCCGCCTCGCGCCAGTCGCGCGTGAGACCGGGGGTGTCGTGCACCAGCGCCAGTTTCTTCCCCGCCAGCCGGTTGAACAGCGTCGATTTGCCGACGTTGGGGCGGCCGATAATGGCAAGGGAGAAAGTCATGATGCGGGTATTCCGTTTCTTCAGTTATCAGGCGCGATGCCTGTTTTCAGTCCTCAGCGCCACGCGCTGAGGGTACCGTTCTGCGACAGCACAATCATTGTGCCGCCCGCAACCACGGGCGCCATCAGCGTTTCCGCGGGCAGGTTATGCGTGGCGAGCACGCTGCCGTCGAGCGGGCTCAGCTCCAGCATATCGCGGTTGCTGCCCGTCACGACAAGACGGTCACCCGCCAGAATGGGGCCCGCCCAGACGACAGGCTCGCTGTGTTTTTTATCCGCCCAGCGCGGCAGGTCGGCGACCCAGCGCACTTCACCCGTTGCGCGTTTGACAGCAACAACCTGCTGTTCGGCGGATACGGCAAAAACCGTATCGCCCGCCACCCACGGCATTTCAGCGCTACCGATTTCACGCTGCCAGCGGCGCTGGCCGGTCACCTGGTCAAGCGCGACCATGCGGCCGCTATAGCTGACGGCGAAAACCATACCGCGGTCGATAACCGGCAAACCGCGCACATCGGCAATCGCCGAAAGCGAGCCGCCGCGCCGCACCGCAGACAGGTTATCCTGCCACACAACCTGCCCGTTTTCCGGGCGCAGGCCGAACAGTTCCCCCGAAGACAGCGGCAAAACGACCAGCGTTTCATCTGCGGCAACAGAAGCGGAGCCGAGCAGGTTCGTCGCCTCGCTCACGCCCGTATATTGCCAGAGCAAAAGACCGTCCGCCGCACCGTAAACCATCAGGCGGTTATCCAGCGTCACGACGTAAACGCGGCCATCCATAACCGTCGGTGCGGTGCGGGCGGGCGCGGGCAAAACCGCGCGCCAGATATCGCCGCCGCTCGCAGGGTCGATGGCCATCAGATGTTTGTATCCGGCCGTGACATACAGCTTGCCTTCGTGCCAGGCAAGGCCGCCGCCGACGGCGCCGCTATTACCCTCGCCGCGCGGCACAACCGACTGGCGCCACAGACGCTTGCCGTTTTCAATCGCAAAGGCGCTCAGCTGGCCTTCGGTATCCAGCGTGAAGACGCGGTCTTCCGCCACAACGGGAATAGCCGTGAGCGGCGTGCGTTTATCGCCGCCCGCGCCGATAGATTCGCTCCAGATTTTTTTAAAGCCCCGCGCCAGCGCAACGTGCGTCATAGCATGGTTGGGATAGCCGCCCGCTTGCGGCCAGAATTTGTTATCCCAGATTTCGGGCAGGGCGATGTCTTCCGCCTCCAGCGCCGGATTGGGCACAAGGTCTTTTTGCAGCTGCAAAATCGACAGACGCTCGCCCGGCAGCGGCGGGTCTTTGTCGGTGCCGAAAAACTTTTCCGCACTTTCGCAGCCGCCCAGCAGCAAAACGCCGGCCAATGCGCAGGCGATGGAAAGGGAGGAGAAAGAGCGACGCGTTCTCATCCGCGCCCCGCTTCGCCGCCGGCGGATTGCATGTAAAGACCGCGCAGCGTGGTGGCGCGCGCGCGCACTTCGTCAGGCACGTCGGCCGCGCCGGTGATAACGCCCAGCGTATCAACGGCTTCTTTCATCTTGCCTTCGCGGGCGTACAAAAGCGCCTCAAGTTCCAGCGCGGAGTAGCGCCAGACGCTTTTCGGCGACACCAGCGGTTTCAACGCCGCGTGCAGTTTTTGCGCATCGCCCGTATCAAGGCGGTGGCTGACCGCCAACAAAGCCGCGAGGTCGCGGTACATCGCATCCAGCCCGCGTTTGGACGCGATGCCGTCATAAACCGCGGCGGCCTGTTCGCTTTCGCCTTTTTGCGCGTGGATAGCCGCCGTCACAAAACCCGCCAGCGCGCCGTGCGCGCCTTTGCCGCTATCGGAAAGTTTTTTGAGCGCCGCTTCATCCGCGCTGTCCATCGCGCTGAAAAGCTCGTACGTCGCCTGCGCGTCGCGGTTCAGGGTATGCTGGCGCCAATAGCTGAGCGCGGCCGTCATGACGATAGCCAGAACGATGCCCCCGATAATCCATGCGCGGTTTTCAACCCAGAAGGATTGCAGGCGCGCCTGGCGCATATCGTCTTCGATTTGTCTCATTACATCGTCGGACATCGGAAATCCTGTCTGTTTGTTCTCATATCTTTGAAATGCCGCCCTAAAATTGACCCAAAGCCCCCGCGCGGTCAAGGAAAACCCCGTAGATTTAGGCTTTTAAACCGCGCCCTTTGTTTTCATAACGCAGGGTTGACGCCCCAAAGGGCGGATGATATGACGAAAGGCATTATTTAAACAGGTTTGAACAGCGCGCAGCGCCCCCAAGGCGCCGCCGCCCGCAGCAGGAGTAAAATCCCATGGCCTCTTTCCGCGACATTTTCCGCCGCGCCAGCGAAGCCGAAAAAGCGCAGAAGCGCATGGACGCCGCCAACAAGGTCAACCTGCGCGGCACCAACGACCTGTTCCGCGCCATCGAACGCGGCGCCCATAGCGAAGTCATAAAGCTTATCGAAGACGGCGCCGATGTGAACGGCCGCAGCAAAACGCAGGGCATGGTGTCCAACATGATGTTCCGCGTGCCCTATGCCGCAGGTTCTACCCCGCTGCATGCCGCGGCGCTGCTGGGACATTTCGACATCGCCGATACGCTTTTGAAATACGGCGCGGAGCCGACGGTGCGCAACAACGAAGGCCACACCGCGCTTGACTACGCCCTGATGAGCCATGCGTGGTGCGAGGAAAGCCTTGCCAAAAAACGCCAATCCAGCCTGACGCTGGAGCGCTTCGTCGTCGCCGCAGCCGACAAAGTGAATATTTACCAGCGCACCATCAGCCTTTTGCTTGCCCGCAGCGGCAAGCCCGGCCTGCTGGAGCTGCCGGAAAAATTCAAGGACATGCTGCCCAAACGCCGCAAACCCGCGCAGGATGACAAGCCGGGGCTTTGATAGCCGCAGCGCTTCGGAAACCTTCCGGATTTTTTATTTAGGCGAAGCCCCGCCGCGTTTTGCCCGCGGCGGCAGGCGGTAGGTATCGGCGCCGAGGGTGTCTATATGCGCCGCCAAAATCTCGCGGGCGCTTTCGGCAAAATCATGCTGAACATTTTCGTCGCCAGCCGCGGGCGCCTTGCCTGCGGGCGGCGGCATTTGATTTTCATCATCTTCCGCGTCAATTTCGCCATCGCTGGCGTCATCGTCAACCCCGCCCGTCAAATCGTCTTCGTCATGGCGGCGCGCGCCTTGGCTGCGCAGGTATGTTGCCGCGGCATCGCGGTCTTCGTATATTGCGGTATCCAGCGGGAAATCGCCGCGCCTGTCGGGCACGTTCAGCTGCGCCCCGCCGCCCACCAGCGCCTTTATCATCAGCATATCGCCCTGAATGACCGCTTCGTGCAGTGGCGTGATGTCGGGGCGGCGCGCGGCGATATTGGGGCTATAGCCCGCATTCAAAAGCGCGCGCACGGCGCCGACGCTGCCCGATTGCACGGCTTTCAGAAATTCTCGCTCTTTTGCGCTGAGACCAGACATCGGCGTTACGGTTTATGCGGTTTGTTCCCGCCCTTGGACGGGCGGGAGCCGAGACGGAAATCCGGCTGCACATAGTTTTCCATCTGCGCGCGGTGTACGGCGGCCAAAAAACCCTCCGCATCGTGCTGCGCGGCATAATCCTGCGGCACCACCGCCCACAGCTTGCGGAATTCATCCGCGCTGTCTTTCCAGACCGCCGTATCGAACAGCTGCGCCAGCTGCCCTTGCTGGCAAATCTTCAAAAGCGTGCTGTCGCCGTCTGCACCCTTCGCCGTCAGGTCGGCGGCGGTCAGCTTATCTGCCGTGCCCACGGCCGCACGCGCCAGCGTCATAACCGCCGCAAGCCCGCCGCGCGATACAGCGTGGTTGAACTGGTCGCTGAGATTTTCAAACCCCGCGCGGCGCATATCGGCCAGCGAGGCGAATACCGGCGCATCGCTTGGCGCCACCGCGCCCGATTTTGCAAGGCGGTATGCGGCGGCATCATGCCCCATGGCGCGCGCCAGTTGTTCGGGTGTTTTGCCCTCGGCATCGAAAGAAACCGCGGATACGCCGCGCGCGATAAACGCGTCCAGTGTTTCCGTCTCGCCCCAAAGCGCGGCGAAATGCGCAAGGCTGCGTCCCGCCTCGTCGCGCCAGCCCGCATCCAGCCCCGCATCCAGCGCCGCGACAAGACCTGCGCCATCGCGCGCATCTATCATGTCGGCGATGGTATCATCGCTGAAGCGTGGCGTTGCTGCCGCGGTTTTTTTGGGGGGCTTTTTGCTGGCCATTTTTATTATCCTTACGCTTAACGGGGGCGCTTTACGGAGGCGCTTTACGGGCTGCCGGGGTCGCGCGGTTTGCGCGGGCGCGGTTTCAGGCGAATATCGCTGGCCTGTTCATCGGCGCGGCGGCTGATTTCATCGCGCTGATAGCGGAAAATATCACGCACGGCCGCATCGAAATCGACCTGCGTTTTCGCGCGCGGGTCGGCCTCGATATAGGGGCGCAGGGTCAGCATTTCATCCAGCCTGTCGCGCCAGACGGCAGCGGTGAAAAGTGTGGAGAGGCGGCGGCTGGCGATGAAGGCTTCGAGCAGCGTCTCCCCGCCGTAATAATCGCTGCGCTTGAGCAAATCCGCCCGCGTCAGGCCGGTTTTGCTGCGCGCCACCGCATCCATCACAAAATCCGTCTTGCCCATGCGCACAAGGAAATGCAGCGCCGTCGTTTTGCCATCAAGCCCGATAGGCACATAGGCGCGCAAATCGGTAATCGTCAGCTCTTCGGGGCGGCGGCTGAACAGCGTGCGCCCGCCTTTGGCATCCAGCGTTTTATAGATTTCCTGCCAAGCAGAGCCGAGCAGGTCTTTCGCCCCCACCCACCACAGCATGTCGAGCGAAGTTTCGCCGCGCCCGCTGACCGCATGCACATCGGCGCCCGCAGCCAAAAGCGCGTTCACCTTGCCCGCATCGCAGCGCGCGATGGCAAGATGCAGGGCGGAGTAGCGCGCGCGGCCTTCGGCATTTTCAATCGCGTTGGCATCCGCGCCAAGGCGCAGGGCGTGTTCGACTTCCTGCGTCGTGCCTTTATGGATGGCGCGCATCAAAACCTTGTCGATGCGGGTCTGGTAATTGCTGACCAGCACATCGTCGGGCAAAAAGCGCGGGTCGTTGCCAATCACACAAAAATTCGCGCCCGCGTCGGACAAAAGACGTATGCCCTGCGCGAAATGATTGCGGTAGGCGGCATCCAGCGCGCTCGCGCCGTCGCTGTCGGTATCGGATAGCTCCGCATCGTATTTGATAAGCAGCGCGACCAAATCGGCATCACCGCGCTCCACCGCCGCATGCAGGGGCGGCAGGCCGCCGGGCAAGACGCGGTCGGGGCAGGCACCGTCTTTGAGTGCGGCCTCGACCTCGGCATGGTTGATATGGGTGCGTTTCATCGCCGCGAGGAACCGCTGGTCGGCCGTGTCCTGCGTGGCCGTTTTACCGGCATCGGCAGCCGTGCTGCAAAGAAGCTTTTGCAGCGGCTGGTCGTCATCGATGTCGCGCGGCTGGCGGGGGGACACGCGGCCTTTCCTTTCGCGGATTATGTATTCATGGAGGTTTGATTTTTACCATAGGCCGCGGGGGCAGGTAAACACGGAATCTCCCGAAAAAATCAGGCGCTTTTGCCCCGCGCCGCAGCATCGCTGCCCCGCCGTTCTACGGCCTCTTTTTGTTGACGAATCATATTTTTCCGTATTATTTTTATTTATACTCAAATTGAGAATAAATAAGGAGAAGCCCGATGAACACCCCCACCCGCAAAGCCGCCGGAGATTTCAGCAAAACAGCCTGCATTCGGGAAACCCGCGCCCTTTGCGCGGTGATGGAGGCACTGGGCGCGCTGGATGCCGAAGGCCGCGCCTTTGTGCTGGAAACAGCGGCGCGGCGCCTCGGCATAAAAGCCCCGCCCGCAGCGAAAGCCAGAACCATCGACAAAACACATTGGTACAGCGAGAAGGAGCCCTTCGGCCCGCGCAATCTGGATTGCTGACGCGCCCTGCGGAAACAGGGTGCAATTTGCTTTATTTCCGCGTCCGCGCGCCCTAAAATGCCCCCGAGTTCACGCCAAGACACGGGGAGATGCGCCGCGCCGCTATGCTGCTTTACTTCAGAAATAAATTCGCGGGCAAACCGGCCTTTAGCCAGGGGGAGCTGAGCCTCATCCTCGGTGTTTACGGCGAGCGTGTGAAGCGTGGCGAGTGGCGCGACTACGCCATCGACAGCCTGCCGGATATGGCCGTGTTCTCCATTTTTCGCTCGTCACGCGAAAACCCCATTTATTCGATTGCGAAAGTACCGCCGCGCAGTTTCATGAAACAGGCGGAATACATCGTTTACGAAGGCAACAAAACCCTGAAGCAAAGCGCCTCCCTGCGCGAAGCTTTGGAAGTGTTCGAGGACAAACAGGCATGACGTTTTTCGCCCCCCGCACCGTTTTTTCCGCCCTTGCGGTCTCCGCGCTCGCCCTGACGCTCTTCGCGCACAGCGCGGCGGCGGAAACCATTAAATACCTGTCAGACCCCGTGTACGAGAAACTGGCCGCCGAAGACCCGCACCCGATGGAAGACCTTTTGCTGATGGGCGAAGAGGGCGATGCGCGCGCGCAATTCATCCTTGGCGACCTTTACGGCAAGGGCAAGGGCGGGCTGCCGCGCAATATCAAAAAAGCGCGCGGGTGGTTTGAACAAAGCGCGCGCGGGGGTTATGCGCAAAGTTTTATCCGTCTGGCCGCGCTTGAAAAACGCGTCAAAAAACCCGAAGACGCATACAAATGGTACACGCTGGCCATCGAAGCCCTGCCATCGGCCGAGCGCAAATGGGCGCAGACATCGCGCGATGCGCTGGTGAAAGAGCACAGCCTGACGCCCGCACAAACCAAAGCCGCCAAAGCCGCCGCAAGCGCATGGAAAAAAGCTGCAGCAGAGGCTGCCGACGCCGCAAAGAAAAAAGCAGCCGAGGATAAAAGGGCGGCAGATAAAAAAGGCGAGAAAAAAACCGACGCCAGCGCCCCGTCTGCCATAGAGCCCGCCGCCGGTGAAGCTACGCCGGAAACCGCCGGTAAAGCTGCACCGGAAACCACCGGTGAAACTTCACCGGAAACCGTAGTTGAAGCCGCACCGGAAAACGCAGGCGAAGCCGCCGCCGCACAGGCGATAGAAGACATCGCCGCCGCCGAAGAAGGTACCCCCGCGGAAGAAACCGAAGCCCCTGCCGCGGCCGAGAGCGAAAACGAAACCGCCCCCGCCGCCCCCTGAAATTCACACACCCCTAAACACATCAAGGAGAGATGACATGAGCAAGATTAAAGTCAAAACCCCCGTCGTCGAAATGAACGGCGACGAAATGACCCGCATCATCTGGGATATGATTATCGAGCGGATGATTAAGCCGTATCTCGACATCGACCTCAAATCCTACGACCTGTCCGTGCAGTCGCGCGACGAAACCAACGACCAGATTACGATTGACGCCGCAAACGCCATCAAGCAATACGGCGTCGGCATCAAATGCGCGACCATCACGCCGGACGAGGCGCGCGTTGAAGAATTCAAGCTGAAAAAAATGTGGAAATCGCCGAACGGCACCATCCGCAATATTCTGAACGGCACGGTTTTCCGCGAACCCATCATTTGCAAAAACATCCCGCGCCTTGTCACCACATGGAACAAGCCGATTGTGGTTGGCCGTCATGCTTTTGGCGACCAGTACAAAGCGACCGACGTGAAAATCCTCGGCCGCGGCAAGCTGACCATGACCTTCACGCCCGATAACGACGGCACGCCGGAAACATGGGAAGTTTATGACTTTGCCAAAGGCGGCGGCGTTGCCATGGGCATGTACAACACGGACGAATCCATCGCCGGTTTCGCGCGCAGCTGCTTTAACTACGGCCTTGCACGCGGCTATCCGGTTTATCTGTCCACCAAGAACACCATCCTCAAGGCATACGACGGCCGTTTCAAAGACATCTTTCAGGAAATCTTCGATGCGGAATTCAAGGCGAAATTCGACGCTGCAGGCCTTGTCTATGAACACCGCTTGATTGACGACATGGTTGCCTCCGCCCTGAAATGGGAAGGCGGCTTCCTCTGGGCTTGCAAAAACTACGACGGCGACGTGCAATCCGACAGCGTCGCGCAAGGCTTCGGCTCGCTCGGCCTCATGACCTCGGTACTGCTGACGCCCGACGGCAAAACGGTTGAAACCGAAGCCGCGCACGGCACGGTCACCCGTCACTACCGCATGCACCAGCAGGGCAAACCGACATCGACCAACCCCATCGCGTCGATTTTCGCATGGACGCAGGGCCTGAAATACCGCGGCCAGTTCGACGGTACGCCGGATGTTGTCGCCTTCGCCGAAACGCTGGAGCGTGTTTGCATCGATACCGTCGAGGGCGGGGACATGACCAAGGACCTCGCACTTCTGGTAGGCCCCGACCAAAAACACCTGACAACCGAACAGTTCATGGACAAGCTGATTGCGAACCTTGATACCGCAATGCTGAAAAAAGCCGCATAAAGTGCGGCGGCTGAAAAAAGCCGCATAAAGTGCGGCGGCTGAAAAAAGCCGCGTATAAAATGAGGCGGCTGAAAAAAGCTGCATAAAACGCAGGTTTTTTGCTTTATTGCCTGTAATAAAACCCGGTGCTACGCTGGCACCGGGTTTTATTTTTTAGCCGGATGGGAGGACTTTGCCATGCGCCTGCTGGGTTATTTTCTGGGTTTTGTGTTTTTTATGGCCTCGCTGCCCGCGGTTTTTGCAAACGAGGCCGCAAAGCCGCCCGTCGATACCAGCGCCTTTTACAAACCCGGCATGGGGCCTTACAAAGATATATCCAAGTTTGACGGACAGCTGAGCATGCCCAGCCGCCGCAGCGCGCTGCAATACCGCGCGACGTTCAGCCGCAGCGCGCGCGCCATGCCCGTTATCGTCTGGTCGCATGGCGCGTTCGGCAGCCATACCGCCTATGTGCCGCTGGCGGAATATTGGGCGAGCCACGGGTATCTGGTACTGCAGCCCACGCACAGCGATTCCATGCGCGAAGGTACCAAGCCGAATATCAAAAACCCGCTGGTGTTCAAAGACTGGGACGACCGCCCGCGCGAGGTTTCATACCTGATTGACCAGCTGCAAAATCTTGAAACCCTCATCCCCCCTCTCAAGGGGCGCGTCGATGGCAGCAAAATCGGCATCGGCGGACATTCATTCGGCGCGCATACGGCGCAGCTGCTGGCCGGCATGCAGGTCAAGCGCCTGCTGGGCGGCGGCGAGCGTTATGATTTCCACGAAAAGCGCGCGCAGGCTTTTGTCATCGTCTCCCCGCAGGGCACCAGCAAACAGGTCGATGCCGCGGCGCTGGCCAAAATAGACGCGCCGTTTTTAATGATTACCGGCACCAACGACAGTGCCGCGAACAACGACAAAGATTATAAATGGCGGATGGAAGCCTGGAACGGCGCGCCCGCAGGGCCTGACCGCTATCTTTTGCTGATGGACGGCGCCTATCACGGTTTTGGCGGCATTTCGGGCGCGGTTCGGTTCACAGGCGCTGGCCCCGCCGATGCAAACGAAGTCGATGCGGTGCGCGGCAGCGCGCTGGCGATGTTCGACGCCAAGCTGCGCGGTGACGCCGCGGCGGAAAGCTGGCTGAAAAACGGCACCATCAGCGGCGCCACCCAAGACGGCACGCGCTTTACATGGCTGAGCAAGCAATAAACAGCAAACCGCAAGGCGGCGCATGGAGCAAGACCCTGCGCGGGCTTGTCTATATCGGCGCGGCAGGGGCTGTTCTTGGCAGTATCACGCCGTTTATATCCGTATCGGTACTGTTGACGGATCTGCCGAGCCATTTTGCCGCGTATTATTTCATCGGTCTGATTTTTCTGATCGGCTTTGCCGCCGCGGCGCGCGTGCGTAAAGCTGTCTGGGGCGCGCTCGCCCTTGGCTTTGCGCTCAATACATGGACGCTTGCGCCTTATTATTTGCCCGCCCCGAAAACAAAGCCTGCGGCGTCTTTCAAAATTTTGCAGGCGAATGTGCTGTTTCTCAATCAGGATTCAGATGCGCTGCAAAAACTGATTGCGGCGGAAAATCCCGACGTTATCGCGCTATCGGAAATTAACGCGGCACATGCCGCGTTTTTAAAAAAAATAACCACCGCCTATCCGTATTATCTGATAGAGCCTTCGCGCGACGCGCGCGGGCTTGCGTTTCTGTCGCGCCTGCACACGCTTGCCATCAAACGCGTGTCTTTCGCAGATGCCAGCGTGCCCGCGCATGTGGCCACGCTCGACATAAACGGTCATACGGTGCGGATTCTATCCCTGCATCCGCGCACGCCGCTGCATGGGCTTGCGCTGCGCGATGCGGATTTTGCGGCCATTACCAAAGAATTTTCGGCGCGCAAAGACACGCCGCTGGTTGTCACGGGGGATTTTAATGCAACGCCGTGGTGCCCCGCGCTTAAAAAACTCAAAACCGGTTTGTCATTAACAGATGCGCGGCAAGGATACGGGCTGAACGGCACATGGCCTGTATGGCTGCCTGCGCCGCTGCGCCTGCCGATTGACCATGTACTGGTTAGCGAAGAAATTTCGGTGCAGGATTACACGCTTGCGCCTGCCATCGGCTCCGACCATCTGCCGACGGTGGCGGTTTTATCGCTGCGTGCAGATTAAGCGGCCGGCGGCGGTGCGGCGGATTTTTGTTCCATCGACGGCCAGCGCGCATAGGCGAAAGCCCAGACCATCACCGGCGCCAGAAACGGCACGATAATCAAAAGCGCCCAATAAGGGTTGCGCCCCGCACGCGCGGCAATCACCGCACCCGCGCACAGCATGGCGAAAATAGTCAGACCCGCAACCAGATACGACAGCCATTCGGGGATGGCGGGGAAAAGCGCATTCATGCCGCCGTCTCCTTTTTCGTGCGTTTCGGGCGCGGCGGCTGCGGCGGCAAAAGCGGCCATTTACGCAGCGCCGCCAACATCACCAGCGCAAAACCCAAAAGCGGTACGAACAAAAGCACGGCATAAGCGCAGGAGAGCCCCATGCGGCGATAGGCGCGCAGCACCGGCCACAGGCACAAAACGGCGGCCAGATAGTACTGCGCCAGCGCGGAGTTTTGCAAAAGAGCGATAAAATCAGCCATCAGTTGCTCCGGATATCGGGGATTTCAAACAAAAGCCAGACCAGCAGGCTGAGAACCACCAGTGCCCCGCCCTGATGCACCGCGCCGAGCGCAACAGGCACCGCATGCAAAAGCGCCGTCACACCCAGCGCCGCCTGCGCCAGCAGCGCCCACGGCAAAAGACGGAACAGCGTGCCCGCGCGCCCCTGCAAATGAAAGCCGCGCGCGCGTACGAAAAGCCACAAACCGGAAACAACCGTCAATATCGCCAGCACGCGGTGGGTGAATTGTACCGTGGCGGGCTCTTCGATAAACGCCTTCCAAACCGGTTTATGCGCCCACAGCTCAGGCGGCAGCCAATGCGCATCCATCATCGGAAAAGTGTTATAAAGAAGCCCCGCGCGCAAGCCCGCAACGAATGCGCCCCAGACCATCGTCAAAACCGCAAGGGCGAGCACGATTTTGATACCGCCGCGCAACCCCGCGCCGCGCCCCGCATCGGGCGACGGGCGGAAGGAGAAGGCAAGCCCCATGCGCAGCAAACAGGCGTAAATCAAAAACGCCAGCATCAGATGCGCCGCAAGGCGGTAATGGCTGACGGCAGGCATATCGACAAGGCCGCTTTTGACCATCAGCCAGCCCATCAAACCCTGCGCAAAGCCCAGTGCCAGAATGCCCAGCAGCGGCGGTTTCGCCTCCGCCGGTATGCGCCCGCGCAGCCAGAAATAAGCCAGCGGCAGCGCGTAAATCAAACCGATAATGCGCCCCCACAAACGGTGCAGCCATTCCCAGAAATAAATGTCCTTGAATTCATCAAGGCTCATGCCGCGGTTGACCTTCAGGTATTGCGGCGTTTGTTTGTAAAGGTCGAATTCACGCTGCCAGTCCGCGGCATTGAGCGGTGGCAACGCCCCTTTGACAGGCGCCCATTCCACAATCGACAAGCCGGATTCCGTCAGGCGCGTGACCGCGCCGATAATCGCCATCAGAAAAACAGCAGCGGCGCAGGCAAAAAGCCATGCAGCAATGGCGCGGCTGGAATCTTTTGTCGTGGCGGCGGGCACAGCAGTCATGTCAAAGGCTCATAAACATCCGGACGGAAACAATCACCAGCACCACGGCGAACACACGGCGCAGCATCGCGCGCGGCATGTTATGCGACAAACGCACGCCCACAGGCGCCAGCAACATGGACGAGGGGATAATCATCGCCACCGTCAAAAGATTCACATAGCCAATCGACCACGGCGGCAGCGTATCGCTGACCAGCATGCCGGAGACCATATAACTGATAACCCCCGGCACCGCGACAGCAACGCCCAGCGCCGCACCCGTGCCCACCGCGCGCGGCATGGGCAGGCCGATGCAGGTCATCAGCGGCACCGTCAAAATCGCACCGCCCACGCCGAGCATGGCGGAAATAACACCGACGAAGGCCGCAATGCCCTTTTGCACCTTTTCGGTAAGGAAACGCATCGGCTTGGGCTCCGCCTTGTCCTTGGAAAAGGCCATATAGACGGCAATCAGCATCGTCATGCCGGCGAAGATTTCTTTCAAAACCACGCTTTTGACGCTGGAGGCCAGCATCGCGCCCAGAATAACCCCGATAACAATCGCAGGCCCCCAGCCGCGTAAAATCGCCATATCGACACCGCCGCGTTTGTAATGGCTGAAGGCGGATGTGCTGCCTGTCGCCATCACAACGGCCAAGGACGAGCCGATGGCGATGTGCATCGCATGGTCTTCGCTAAAACCGAGGGAGGAGAGGGAGAAAAAAAGCGCCGGAACGAAAATAATGCCGCCGCCCACGCCCAAAAGCCCCGACAAAAACCCGCCCACGCAACCGATTGCCAGCAAGAGCAAAATCAGTTCGGCGGGTATCATCGATGTGTCGGCCATGATGCTTTCTGCGGTGGAGGGTTTAGTTTTCGTAACTCGGATGCGAGTCGTTTAAACTATACGCCTTCCGCGCCGCTGAAACAACGCGAAACCATTATTTTTTTCAGGGATTTTTGTGCCGCTTACGCCGCCGCTTTGTAATCCAGCCCGACGTCGAAATTGGGCGCGCTATGCGTGACCGCGCCCGACGAAATCAAATCCACGCCAGTGGCCGCAATTTCAGGAATGCGCGCAAGCGTCACGCCGCCCGAAGCCTCGACAACCGCGCGGCCAGCCACCATGGCGACGGCTTCTTTCATCTGCGCGTTTGTCATGTTGTCGAGCATCACGATATCCACGCCCTCTTCCAGCACTTCGGCCAGCTGCGCAAGCGTATCGACTTCCACCTCGATTTTTACAGTATGGCCGATATGCGCCTTGGCATTGCGGATGGCACTCCTCACACCGCCCGACATGGCAATGTGGTTGTCTTTAATCAAAACCGCATCATCAAGCCCGTAGCGGTGCGGAATGCCCCCGCCAATCATCACCGCGTATTTCTGCACGGCACGCAGACCCGGCAGGGTTTTGCGCGTCGCGGCGATTTTCGCTTTGTGGTTGCCAACTGCACGCACCATTTTCAGCGTCAAAGTCGCCACGCCCGACATGTGCCCCATGAAATTGAGCGCCACACGCTCCGCCGTCAGGATAGAGCGCGCGCGCCCCTCCACCTTCATCACTTCATCGCCTTTTTTTACATCCGCCCCTTCGCGCAGCAGGCGGGTGATTTTCAGGCTCGGGTCCACCATGCGAAAGGCCGCTTCGGCGATGTCCACACCCGCAATGCGCCCCTCTTCGCGCGCGGCGATGACAACGCAGGCACGCGCAGATTCGGGCACCGTGCTGTCGGATGTAATATCACCCGCACGGCCGAGGTCTTCGGCAAGCGCCATACGCACGAGGGGCTCAATGATAAAGGGGGACAGGGGGGCGACGCTGGTCATGCGACTTTCTCCGTTTGAATATTTTGCACGGCGGGGACGGCAATCAGGCTGGCCGCAACCGCTTCGGTTTCTTTCATCGTGACGAAGCTGCGTTTTTGCAGCGCGCGTACAGCATCCGGATAATCGCTGCGGCAATGGCCGCCGCGGCTTTCGCGGCGCATCAGCGCGGATACTGCAATCATGCGGCACAGAAGCGCCATATCCGCCGTGCGCGCATCGCGGTTTTCAGCCGCTGCGCCAAGGCGCATGAAATCGCGGATGGCGGCGCTGAGGCCGGATTCACTGCGGATAACGCCGACAAGCTCGCTCATGATATGGCGCAGAATATCACGCTCCACCACCGGCTCTTTCGCGATCGGCAGCAGGCGTACATCCGTCAAATCCGCCTTGGGCGCTGCGGTTTTTCCGGCAATCGCCGCGGCGATGTCTTCGGCGGCGCGTGCGCCCATGACGACGGCTTCCATCAGCGAATTGCTGGCAAGGCGGTTCGCACCGTGCAGGCCCGTTGCCGCACATTCGCCCGCCGCCCAAAGACCGCCAAGGCTGCTGCGACCGTTCAAATCCGTCGCGATACCGCCCATGTGGTAATGCACGGCGGGCATGACAGGGATAAGGTCGCGCTGCGGGTTCAGCCCTGCACGCGCCGCCGCGGAAATCAGCGCGGGGAAATGCGCGGTATCGATATGGCGGCAATCCAGATAGACTTTCTGGCCTTTTTGCATTTGCGCGAAAATGCCGCGGCTGACCACGTCGCGCGGTGCCAGCTCCCCCGCTTCGTGGTAATCCAGCATGAAACGCTCGCCGCGGCTGTTCAGCAGATAGGCGCCTTCACCGCGCAACGCTTCGGTTGCGAGCGGCGCCGGGTCTTCGCCGATATCCAGCGCAGTCGGGTGGAACTGCACGAATTCAAGGTCGGACAAAACAGCGCCCGCGCGCGCCGCCATGGCCACACCGCGGCCGATGGCATGCAGCGGGTTGGTTGTCGCTGCAAAAAGTCCGCCAACACCGCCCGTGGCCAGCAAAACGGCCTTGCCCAAAAATACAACCGGCGCGTTGTCATCAAGGCGGCGGGTCAAAACACCGCTGACCGCCCCCGTGCGCGCCGCGCCTTCGCGCAGCAGGCGCTCCGCCGATACACCGGCCACGAATACGATATCCGGCGTCTGGCGCACGGCTTCGCTGAGGGCGCGCATCAGTTCCGCCCCGAAACCGTCGGCGGCTGCCGCCTTCAAAACGCGGCGGCAGGCGTGGCAGGCTTCGCGGTTCAGGCGGTAGGCGCCCTCTTCGTCACGCTCGAACCGCACACCATATTTGGCCAGAATTTCGACATAGCGCGGCGCGGCTTCGACCAGCGTTTTCACCGCCGTGATATCCGCCGTGCCCGCCGCCGCTTTCAGTGTATCGGCGATGTGGCTGTCGGTGGTGTCTTCAGGCGCAACAACCGCGGCAATGCCGCCCTGCGCCCAGGCGCTGGCGCAAACACCGCCGAGGGGTTTTTCACTGAGAACCATGATGCGCGTATTTTTACCGCCCGCCTGTTTATCCGCCGCCAGCGTCAGCGCCGCAAAAAGCCCCGCCGCGCCGGAGCCGACAATCACAACATCAGCCGTTCTGGTTTCGATGTTTGCGGTTTTTTGGGTGGTCATGGTTCACATCCTTCGGCACAGCGCCGGTATTGAGTGGTTAGATTTTTACGGCCAGCATCCGCTCAACCGCTGCACGGGCGCGGTCTGCGACAGCGGCATCGACATGCACTTCGGTCGTGCGCGTTTGCAGGCTTTTCAAAATCGCCGGCAGGGTGATGCGCTGCATGTGCGGGCAGAGGTTGCAGGGGCGGACAAATTTGACATCAGGATTTGCGGCCTGCAGGTTGTCGGACATGGAGCATTCGGTAATCAGCACCACGCGGCTGGGACGTTTGTCGGTCACATAATCCGCCATGGCCTTGGTCGAGCCCGCGAAATCGCATTCGGCCACAACTTCGGGCGGGCATTCGGGGTGACCCAGTACAACCGCATCCGGCCATGCCTTGCGCATTTTTTTGATATCTGCGGGGGTGAATTTTTCATGCACCTCGCACGCGCCTTCCCAGGTCAGGATTTTCTTTTTGGTTTGTTTGGCGATATTGCGCGCCAGATATTTGTCCGGAATCATCAGGACTTGGTCTTGCGGCAGGCTTTCGACAATTTTCAGCGCATTCGACGACGTGCAGCAGATATCCGATTCCGCTTTCACATCCGCCGAGGTATTCACATAGGTGACAATCGGCGTATTCGGATATTTTTCGCGCAGCAAACGCACATCCGCCCCCGTGATGGAAGACGCGAGCGAGCAGCCCGCGCGCATATCCGGAATAAGAACGGTTTTTTGCGGGCTCAGAATTTTCGACGTCTCGGCCATGAAGTGAACGCCCGCCTGCACAATCAGGTCGGCCTCGGTCTTCGCCGCTTGCTGCGCCAGCTGCAGGCTGTCGCCCGCGAAGTCGGACACGCAGTGAAAAATTTCCGGCGTCATGTAGTTATGCGCCAGAATGACCGCACCCATTTCACGCTTCAGGCGGTTAATTTCGAGGATGTAGGGGGCGTGCACGCTCCAGTCCAGCTCGCTCACCACATTCTTCACGCGCGCATACAGCGGCGCAACTTCGCGCGCGACGGCGGGGGTGAATTTCAGGTCGGCTTCGGGATGGATAACGGTATCGAACATTCTTTTTCTCCTGCGGTGCCGCTTTTGTGTTTTTGCGGCGTTTTGCTCTCTATGAGCATTTTATATACTCTATTAGAGCATAAGTAAAGTGCTTTATCAACAAAATGAGTATAAGTATTTTATTGTTTAATTACAGTTAGATAAAACCCAGTCGCCCGCCCCAGACACCCCCAAAACAGCTGCCTTTGGCGACTTTTGCGCGAATCAAGTGCGTCCGGCCCAATGACTTCTGTGCTTTGACCTATGAAAAACACTTTGCTACTCTGCGCCCATGCGTATCACCGACCATTTTAAAAAGGCCGTGGGGCTCTGGCCCCCGAAAGCCCCCTATCACTTGCTGCGGCAATGTTTGTCGGGGCGCGGCGATGTGACGCCGCTGCCCGCGCTGCTCAAAGCCTATCCCGATGCCGTGCGCTGGGAAAAGAAAGGCGATATGCAGCCGCTGCGCTATGCGCTATGGCAGCGCAATCTTGCCGCCTGTGAAATTCTACTGGAACATGACCACAGCCTGCTGCGTGATGCGAATGCAGATGGCGCAACCATCGTGCACGAATACGCGGCCAAGGGTGAAGCCAAGGCACTGCAATTTCTGGTGCATCAGGGCGGCGATGTGAACCTGCCCGACCGCGGCGGTCGCACGCCGCTGCACTATGCGGCGCTGAGCCGCTATTACGGGGAAAATGTCGCGCTGCTGCTGCGCTATGGCGCGCAAAGCGATGTGAAGGATGCAGACAAACGCACCCCGCTCATGATGGCGCTGATGACAGGAAATAAAACAGGCGCGGATGCGCTTATCAAAAAACCTTTCGACCCGCTGCAAACGGATGCTTACCAGCGCACGCTTTTGATGGCCGCGGCGGAAACAGGGATGGAGCATCTTATTGCGCCGCTGCTGAAGGCCGGCGCGCGGCTGGATGCCCTGAACCCGCTGGGCGAAACCGCACTTGACCTTGCCATCAAGAAAAAACATGGCCGCGCCGCGCTGCAGCTGATGCAGGCCGGCATGCCCGCGGCATTCAACCATAAATGGCGCAAGAAACTCGGCAATCTTATACGGCCGCTGGAAGGCAGCGAAGCCGCCCTGCGCAGCATCGGCCTGCGCCCGTCGCCCAAACAAAAAGCAACCTATGGCGGGCCTAAACCTTATTGACGCCGCGCTGCGCCGGACAGCTTATTGCCGCGGCCCTTTGTTTGCGGGTTTTTCTTTTTTCGGCGCGGGCGGCACATAGGCCGTTCTTTGTTCGTGTATGGTCTGGCCGGGGATGCCGTATTTGTCGCGGAACGGCCGCGAAAGCCCGCCCATAGGGTCCCACCCGCCATGTGTCACGGCACTGTCGAGATGCTGTACCAGCCTGTCGAAAGCCGCAGGGATTTTATGGCGGTGGTCGGCAAGCTGGTTCATGCTGGCCATCACGCTGATGCTGCAGCGGTAACCTGCCAGCCCTGCCTGATTGAAAAGCGCGGAGAGCTGCTTTTCATTCATCGTCAAATCGACGATGTCGGTTTGCTGTTCATGCATGAATTTCATGTAGTCCATGAATTTGAAATAATGCTGATGCCCTTCCAGCACGAATTCGCGCGCGATATCGACTTTGAGCGCGTCTATTTTTCCATCCGCGCCGAAGCTGCAGGCGGGCACATATTGTTTGCCGTTAAATTCGATAAGCAGCGCCTCGCCCTTGTCGGCGAGGGCGATGAAGGCGCTTTCGCTCACGCCCTGTTTTTGCGCGGCCTCGGCAAGGCTGAATGTCGGCTGGCTTTGCAAAAAGGTCTCTGCCTCCGCGTACAGACGGCGGTAGGTATCGGGCCCCGCCATGACGCGCGCCTCGGCACCCTTGTATTTGGGCAGGGACGCAATCACGTCATCGAGCGGACGCGCGGGTTTGAAAATGCGCGTACCGTCGTAGGGGTTTTTCTCTGTCATGATTCTGGCTCCTGCAATTTATATCTTGCCGCAACTTAGTCTCAGAATGAGCATAAGTCAATATGCGAAATCATAGGCTGTTATAACCTATAATCTGCCCTGTATATATGTTTTCGGAAAATAAATCAGCCGCCCATGCTCGCTGAAAGCTTCACGCCGGGCGCGGAGCGCTCCAAAAGCACGTCGCGGCGGAAACGGAACAGCGCGGCGGGGCGTCCACCCGCTTCGGCGGATTTTTTGCCGGCGACCTCTTCGACCATGCCGGAGCCTTCGACCAGACGGCGGAAGTTTTGTTTATGCAGGCGGTGGCCGACAATCGCCTCCACCGTTTTTTGCAAATTGAGCAGCGTAAATTCCGCCGCCATCAATTCAAACACCACGGGGCGGTATTTCAGCTTGCCGCGCAAACGCCCCATCGCCGTCGCCAGAATGCGGCGGTGGTCATAGAGCATCGAGCGGCCAGGCACCAGCACATAATCGACCTTCATGCCCTTGTCGCGGATAGACTCGTACACAAGGTTCGCGCCGTACAAAAGCTCGTAGCGCTCCAGCACTTTTTCTTCGTCCCATGCCGCCGCCGCACCCTTGGCGTCGGAAAGGCCAAAGCAAACCTGCGCGCGCATGCGGCGGTGCTCTTTTTCTTCTGCGGTATCGGCTGCGGCTATCCAGCGCTTGAGGCCGGGCTCGATAGCGTCTTGCAGAATGCGCGGCTTGCCGTCGCGCCAGTCTTCCCACGGGAAATAGTCATACCAATTGCCGAAGAAAACACGTTCGGATTTTTCTGCATTCGGCTTTTCATGCGTGAGTGCCAGATAGCCGACGGATACAACGCGTTTCGTTTCATCACGCTGCCCCGCATAGCGGCCGCGGTTGCCAAAAGTATAAAGCTGTTCGAAATAACCGGGGCTGAGCGGTGTCTGGTCACGCACCCATGTGCGCAGACCCTCTTCGAGCGTTTTGTGCTGCAGCGGGTCGAACGGACCGAAAGGCAGCGCATCGCCCTCTTCGTTCGGTGAGGTCACACCGGCGGCCAGCGCGTGTTCGGCGCCGCGGACGATGAAAACTTTGGGCTCATGCCCCTGCACCGCGACCACCACGGCAGACAGGCCGATAACAACGGCGGGCATCTGCTTGGAAGAAAAATCGGCTTCGGCTGTCATGGGGGCGGGCTCGCTTTGTCAGCCGCCGCGCGCGGGCGCGGGCGGGCTTGCTTATTCGTATTTGAAGGCCGGAGACTGCTGCGGCTGTTGCGCGGCGCCCGAAGGGGTTGCGCGCAACGTTTGACGCGCCATCCAGGTATCGATGTCACGCTCGGCCTTCACACGCTCTTCATTGGTCATCTCGGCGGCCAGCTGCGTCAGATTGCTGACGGCGGTGGCACGCAGCTCGCTTTCGCCTTCGGTCATTTTTTCAAGCGCGATTTTATACCATTTGTAGGCACCCACGATATCCTTGTCCCCGCCAACGCCATAACGGCTGACGCGCGCATACTGGATGTAACCAAGACTGTAATCGGCGTTCATCGCTTTTTGGTACCATTCACGCGCCGCGATGGGGTCTTTGCGCACCCCGACGCCGCCTTCGTACATCAGACCCAGCGCGACCATCGACGGGGGATAGTTCCCCTCCTCCGCCGCCTTGCGGTACCAGTTGGCAGCCGATGCCGCGTCAGCAGGCAGGCCGCGGCCGGTTTCATACATCAGACCCAGACGGTGCTGCGCCTGCGTGTTGCCGGTTTTTGCGGCATGCATGTACCAGATGGCCGCATCTTCGACGCCTTTGCTGCCGCCGGCTTCGCCGGTTTCATACATGTGCGCGATAATCAGCTGGGACGGCATGTGCCCCTGCTCCGCCGCGCGGCGGTACCAGTCAAGCGCGATGGGAATGCTTTTCGCTACGCCCGTGCCGGTTCTGTACATGTAGCCGAGCGCGTTTTGCGAATACACATCGCCCTGATTGGCCGCGAAAGTGTACCAGCGCAAAGCTTCGGGATAATTGGTCTGCACGCCTTCGCCGAGGCGGTACATCGTCGCAAGGTTATATTGCGCGCGAATATTGCCTTGCGTGGCGGATTGCAAAAACCACTGCGTCGCCAGCGAGAGATTCTTTTTGTAAGGGCGCCCCATGCGCAGCATGGTCGCAAGGTTGTTTTGCGCAACCGCATCGCCCAGCTGGGCCGCGCGCGCATACCATTTGAAAGCCTGTTCGTCATCGCGGCGCAGGCCGTGTCCGGTCGAATAAATATAGCCCATGTAGGAAACAGCAGGCAGATAGTCTTGGTCAGCCGATTTGCGGTACCAGCTGGCCGCCTGCGCGATGTCTTTGCGCATGCCAAGGCCGGTATCCATCATATAGGCAAGGTAATATTGCGCGACGGCATCGCCCTGACCGGCCAGACGCCAGAAGTGGCGCTGCGCGAGTTCGTTATCGCCGTAGTTGAAGGCGGAAAGGCCGTCTTCAAGCGAAGCCTGAAACGCCTGCGCCATGGCGCGTTCGGCCGGCAAGCCGCTCAGCATCAGGGCAATCAGAAATGCCGGAACATAACGGGGCAGGGTCATCGGGGGGAATATCCTGAACGAGGCATGGAACTTTTTTGCAAGCTCCAAGATAATACGTCCGCGCAAAAGTTAAAAGCCTTTGCGTATAAGGCAAAGGCTTTTAAGCGTTATTTTTGTTCGATTTCAATCTTTTGCCGCGTTTCGTAAATGCCGCAGCCGTAAAAGCCGCTTATTCGGCCATGCCGATGGCGGCCATGTAAAGCTCCAGCAGCTCCTGCTCTTCGCGGCGCTTTTCCAGATTGGCTTTGCGCAGGGAAACGATTTTGCGCATGATTTTCGGCTCGAAACCCGTCGCTTTGGCTTCGCTGTAAACGTCGCGGATGTCTTCGGCGAGGGCTTTTTTCTCTTCTTCCAGACGCTCCACGCGCTCGATGAAAGATTTCAGGCGGGCGCCGGAAACTTCGCCGCTGTTATCGGGGGCTTCTTTGGTTTGGAGATTTGCGCTTGTCATAAAATTCCTCCCGACAGGTTATATCCGCGCCGCAGCGCGGCTGAAGCACGAAAAGTGATTCAAGGTGAGCAGAGGGGCGCATGATAGCCCCTTCCCGTCCAAGGTCAATATGGAGAATCACGCAGAAGAATCGCCGTTTGTATTCATGGCGGTTATCGTTTTTTGCGCAGCCCCCGTCATACCGGCCTGCGCCGGTATGACGCAAAGGGAGAGGCTGGCGAGCAGCCTACGCGCCGGGCTTTATAGTTTGGTGCGCGGCCGTATCCGCCCATCCCCGCATTTTATGATTTGTGCGCGGCCTGCCGGCCATCCCCGCGCACTAGGCCGGCGGAGGCAGGATGGTGATATGGCTGTCCGGCGTCAGGTGTTTGAGGACTTCAATCAAATCGCCCTGCTTGAGCCCGACGCAGCCCGCAGTCGGTGTCCACTCTTCGCGCGCCAGGTGCATGAAAATCGCGCTGCCCCTGCCCGCCACAACGGGCGCGTCGTTATAGCCGATAACCACCGTCATGTCATAGAGATGGTCATCGCGCGTCATGCGGTCACACACGGCCGGATGCGGCAGCGTGACTTTGGTGTTGTAATCCGCATGCGATGCGTCTTCGCACCAGCCTGTATCAGGTGTCAGGATTTCGGCGGGCAGCCCCGTCTGCGGCTGCGCCATGCGGTCGGCGCGGTAGATCAGCTGGCGCAAGGGATAGGTGCCCACGGGGGTTTTACCGTCGCCTTCGGCTTTTTCAAGCGTGACGCCGCCGCGGCCAAGGGTACAGTCATATCGCGCGCCGCCAATAAAAAGCACGCCAACCGTCGCATCCCACGAAGATGTTTGTACGATAATATTCATGCACAGATGATGACAGATTGCGCCGCACGGTCAAGCACTGTCCGGCAGGCGGCGCTTAATGCAGCGAAGGCACCATCTGCCGCGTCTCGGCGGCGGCATTTTGTGATTTTTTAAGCGCCGCATATTTATCAAGCGCCGCCATCATCTGCTGCGGCACCATGGCGCGGCTTGCAGCGGGCGAAACAAGCCCGCCGCTTTCGCCCTGCGCTTCAAGCGCGGCGGGCATAAAAGAAGAAGATGCAATTTGCTCAGATACATTTTGTGCAAATGCAATTTGCTCCGGCGGGGATGCCTTTCTGGCGGCCCCGACCGGAGCATTTTGCGATTGAAGAACAGGGGTGGCCTTCGCCTGATGCGTGGCAGGATTTCTATCGCCCACATCTGGTGCCGTAAATCGCCCGGCACCCGTCGTCTGGCCGGTGTGCGTCCGGTCAGCCGTTTGCGTGGGCGCGAGCATCCCTGTCTTCGCTTGGATGGCCGGTGATACGGAGGGTAGGGAACCTCCGTCCGGCCCGATATTCCCGCCCGTCTGCGTGCGTAGGGTTGTAGGAGTGTCAGACGAGGGGAAATTTTTGGAATCAAGCGCAGCCACCTGCGCGGCGCGCGATTCCCGAATTTGTTTTTCAATGTCGCGGCCGGATTTGCCCGGCATTTGCGCGGCATCGGCGGCGGCGATTTGCGTGTTTTTTGCCGCAGCGGGTGCATCGTTCCAGATAATATCTGCCGCGGCCAGCATTGTGGCGCTTTGGCTGTCCGGCGCGGCAGGCGTTTTTTTATCATCGCCCGTCACCATGGCCAGCATGGTCTCGCCAATATCTTTGCCCGTTGAATCTTCGACCGCCGCATTGGCGATGCCCGCGGCCAGCCCCACGGGGCCGCCATAAAGCGCACCGCCCGCAATGCGCGCCACGGGGCTGATTTCGTCGCCAGTGATATGGCGGTACATGGTGCTGATAACCGGAATATGTTGCAGCGGGTTGATGATATCGATAACGGTTTTGATAAAACCGATAAAGCCGCCGCCGTCTGTGTCGCTGCCTTGCGCCGCGGAAGCCGAAGACGTGGCGGAGGATTCGCGCACCATGGCGCTGAACGTATCACGCGCACCAGCGCCCGCCATGCGGCCATCGCCGCGCAGCTCCGCACGGAACGCGTTTTGATACGCGGGCGCACTTTGGGCTGTTTGCTGGGCGGCGGACGTGGACATATTCGAAACGCTCTCCGTTCAAAGTGCCGGCTTTGCCGCCGGCCTTTCAGACCTTGCAAGCGTCATGCCATTTTTTGAACCGCCGTATTTTTGTCACCGCCCCGCCCGCCGCCTCCGCCGCATATATAAAGTCCGTGCGGGATTACCTTGAAATTATGGGCAATCGCCGGTTTGGCACGCGCCTTGCTTATATATCAGCGGGAAGTTTTGTCCGCGCAGGCGGCACAAAACACAGGGAAAAAGACAAGATATTGTAAAATAAGGCAAAAACGATGACGACAGTATCCCTTAATACGGCCCTTAGCGGCCTCAAGGCGGCGCAGCTGGCGCTGAATACCGTCTCGAACAACATCGCAAATGCGAGCACCCCGGGCTATACGCGGAAAATTTTGCCGCAGCAGACACTTGTCGTCGGCGGCACGGGCGCAGGCGTTACCACAGGCGGCCTGGTGCGCAACGTTGACAAAACGTTGATGAAAAGCCTGTTTGGCCAGGTCAGCGCGACACAATCCGCGCTGGTCAAATCCAATTATCTTGACCGCGTGCAGGATTTCCACGGCGCGTCCGAAGCGCAAACGGCGCTGTCCAATCGCATCGGCAACCTGTCGGATGCCTTCACCGCCCTTTCAAGCGGGCCCGACAGCACCGTATATCTGAACCAGACCGTGCAGGCGGCGCAAACGCTGGCAAAATCTTTCAACGATTACACCACGCTGATTAACGACCTGCGCCAGCAGAGCGAAACGGAAATTTCCGCCTATGTGACCGAAGTCAACAACAGCCTGAAGCAGATTGCCGAGCTGAACGTGCAAATCGCACAGCTGACCGCGGGCGGGCAATCAAGCGCAGACCTTGAAGACCAGCGCGACACCGCCATTCGCAACGTATCGCAATATATCCAGATTTCGACATTCACCGACCAGAACAACGTGGTCGTTGTATCGACAAAGCAAGGCCAGGCGCTGGCCGATACCAAGGCGCAAAAACTGGTATTCAACGCCTCCGAAGAAATCGCCACTTCGTCTTATTACCCCGGCGGCGGCCTTGGCGGGCTTTACATCAATTCGACCGGCGGCATTGAAATATCGCAAAGCGCGATTGGCGGCGCCATCGGCGGTCTGTTTGAACTGCGCGACGAGATTTTGCCGCAGTATCAGGCGCAGGTCGATGAACTGGCGCAAAAAATGGCGGAGCGTTTCGATACGCTCGGCCTGCGTCTTTTCACCGATGCCGACGGCAACGTACCCGCCAGCGTCGCGCCGCCTGCGGCCGTGACCTATAGCGGCTTTGCCGGTGAAATCCGCGTCAATACCAATATCGTGAACGACCCGACGCTGCTGCGGAGCGGCACCAACGGCGGCGTGGTGCAAACCGGCTCCAACAGCGTTATCAATCGCATCACTTCTTTCGCTTTCGGCAACGTCGCCGCGCAAAACGCCGCAGGCACCATCGACATCACCGGCAATATTTTTACCGCGGCCAGCCTGACGCAGGTCAACCACCTGTCCGGCAACGTCAACCTCAATACCTATACGCCCGACCTGTCGGACGCGACGAACCTGACGCTGCCCGCCGCGTTTGACCTGACCATCGGCGGCACGACGCAGACCATCAACATCGGCGCGGCCGATACGCCGGTTGACCTTGTGAATACCATCAACGCGGCCTTCGGCCCCGGCACGGCGGCCATCAACGCGCTGGGCCAGCTGTCGTTCACCGCAAGCGAAGACATCACCCTTGCCGACAACACCATCGGCGCGGCGGGTATGGCCGACCTTGGCTTTACCTTTGGCACCTATCCGGCCAGCAACCCCGCGTTCAGCGTCAGCGTCAACGGCCAGCCGGCGGTTACCGTCACCATCCTGCCGACGGATACCGAAACTGACCTTCTGAACAAACTGAACGCCATCCCCGGCCTGACCGCGACGCAGGGCACCGGCGGCATCCTGCAGCTGGTGCCGGACGAAGGCGGCAGCCTTTCGTTTCAGAACGTCACGGGCACGCCCGTGGGCGCGCTGGGGCTGTCGATTACTAACGTGAACCACACATCGTTCCGCCAGAACAATCTGGGCCCTGCGGGCAATCTTTCGACGGGGCTGGCCGCCAACAGCAGCATCGGCGATTACGCCAAGAACCTTGTCACGCAGCAATCCGCCACCTATAACGCGGCGCAAAGCACTTACGAAAGCGAAGAGAGCTATCTCGCCACCCTCGACAGCCGCAACAGCAGCATCAGCGGCGTCGATTTGGACCAGGAAATTGCGGAGCTTATCCGCGTACAAACAGCCTATACCGCCGCCGCGCGCATGATTACTGCGACCGAGGAGCTTTTCGATACGCTCTTCGCGGCCGTGCAATAAGTGAAATAAGGAGACCACGTCATGGTTTACACCCCCGGCCTTTCCTTCTACGGCACGACGACCACGCAAATCTCGCGCCTGAAGTCGCTGAATACCACGCTGGTAGATTTGCAGCGCCAGCTGACCACGCAAAAAGCCTACGACAATATCAGCGGTTTCGGCGCACAGGCCTACAGCGTGCAAAAACTGCGTACCGACAAGGCGCAGATGGATGGGTTTTTGACCAACATTTCCACTGTGACCACGCGCATCGAAGTCATGTCCACATCCCTGCAGCAGGCATCGGATGCCGGACGCATGATGACCGACGCGGTCAGCAATTTTTACAAATACGGCGCCACCGACGTTGAAACCGTCAGTCTTGTCGCGCGCCAGCAGCTGGATTTGATGCGCGACGTCGCCAACATCGAAATCGACGGGCGTTACCTGTTTTCCGGCAGCGCAACGGATGCGGAGCCGTTTTCGAACTACGGCCAGCTGGATTTGAACATGCAAAACCTTGTCAGCGACTGGCAGGCGGGCACCATCACGACCGCGCAGCTGATATCCGCCGTCGAGGGAATGTCGGATATCGACCTTGGCATGAACCCCGCCCTGTCTTCGACGGGCAAGGTCACGACGCAAATCGACAAAAGCCTGAACCTCGACTATACCTCTGTCGCGTCCACCAACGGCATGAAGGATTTGATGCGGGCGATGGCGCTGGCGGCGAACCTGTCGCCCATCGACCCGTCCATGGCGCCCCCCGGCCCGACGCAGGCGGATATGGACGAGCTTATCCAATACGTCGTCGATAGCACCACCGCCGCCACGCAAAAAACCGACCAGGGCAACGGCCAGCTGGGCGTTTATCTGGCGACGATTGAATCTGTCGAAGACCAGCACCTGACGGACAGTGCCGTTTACGACAAGCTGCTGATTGAAAAAGAAAACGTCGATACGACCGAGGTTGTCGCCAAAATCCAGTCCCTGCAAACGCAGATTTCTTCGTCTTACGAAGTCACCAGCCTTTTGAGCCAGCTGTCGCTGGTCAACTTTATCCGCTAAGGACGCGGCGCAAAAAGCCGCAGGACTATTTAGGATTGACGTTGAAGATTTTCGGGCGGCGGCGGTTGACGTTCGCCGCATCTTGCGTTTGCTCCGGCAGCTTCGGCTGCGGCGCGGTTTTCATCAGGTAATGGCGGTCGGACCACGTCGCGCCCTGCAGCGTTTTAAAGCCGACCAGTTTGGCCGCGCCCTTGGTTTCCGGCGCGGCGGACTGGCAGCCGTCGCGCGTGATGCGGATAGCATCGCCGTTATCGGCGCTAATCACGCGCTGCCCCATTTTTTCCATCGCATTTGCGCAAGACTCGCGCAGCTTGCGGTCGCCGTGGATGGGCATGACGGTTTTGGGCTTGGCCATTTTCGCCATTTCAATCAGCTCCGGCAGGCGCGCATGTGCCTGCGCATAAAGCGGCGCATCGGCGCGGGTCAAAACCTTGACGCCTTTGTTTTTCAGCGTCGCCATCAGGCGTGCGTGCTGGCCTTCCTGCCCCGGAATGACGGGCGCGCAGAAAAGAACGATATCGCGCTGCGGGTCGAGCGTGAGGCCCGGATGGTGTCCGTCCGCCGCGCGCGTCAGCGCCGCACCCGGGGAGCCTTGCGCGCCCGTAACAATCACCACACTGTCGCGCGGGCGGCTTTCTTCGAGGTCGCGGATAGAACGCGGGGTGGAGAGCACGCGCACATCGACTTTTTCGCCAATCGAATCCGACAGCGTCAAACCCGTTTGCTGAAGCGCGGAGAGGGATTGCTCGTGCGACCAGCCGGAAACCCAGACCGTGCGCCCCTTTTCTGCCGCAACCTTGGCGACGGAGGCGACGTTTTCTTCAAACCCGCTCATGACCGCAATCACGAAACGCTTGCCCGGATATTTTTCCATCAAATCGCGCAGCGCGTCGCGCACGTCTTCTTCGGTGGTCGGCACCACGTCACGGTCCGCACCCGTTGAATCGAGCAAAAGCAAATCAACCGGCTTGTTCACGATACGCTGGAATTGCTGTTCGTCAAACGCAGGCCCCCAGACGACGGACTGGTCAAGCTTGAAATCGCCCGGGTTGAGCATATTGCCCTCCGGCGTTTCGATGAAAAACCCGACGGATTGCGGCGTGGAGTGGCTGACCCAGAAAGCGGAAACTTTCACAGGTCCTTCCTGCACGGGCTTGCCGGGGGCGATGGTGATGATTTGCGGCCATTCGGACGGGTCGAGCCCGGCGTTGGACAATTCCTGTTCCAGCCGCTTGGCGGTATAGGGCGTGGCGTAAATCTTCGGCAGCTCGTAGCCCATCAGCAGCAGCATGGGCAGCGCGTTCATGTGGTCGGAATGGTTATGCGTCAGGAAAATCGCGTCAATCGGCTGCGCGGGCTTGTGGTTTGCATCGTCGCGGCGGCGGAAATGGTTGGCGTAATCCGGAATGACGGTATCGCAATCGGTGAGCGCGGGGTCTTCGAGGTTGCGCGGGTCGGACGACATCGTGCCCGCATCGAACAAAATGTTCCAGCTGCGCTTGTCACCGTTTGAATCGGTTTCGCTGTAGCTGCAAAGACCGCTGTTCATGCCAATGCGGTGTTTGTTATTGCCGCCCAGAATATGCCAGTGCAACGACCTGCCCTGATTTCCGTCTTTGTCGCCGTTTGCGGCGGTGGGGGGTACGGGGGGCAGGTTGTCCATGGCTTAGCTCCCGCAATCCGTTCGTCCGCCGCCCGCAGCTTTTCCGGCGCGAAGCTCGGCTTCGTCCGCGAAACAAACGGGGGATGAACATTCTGTTTTTTCGGCCGCAGCATCACCAAAAGCGGCGCTGCGCGGTGTCATGCCAAGGCGCGCATCGGCGACGCGCATCCATGCCCATAGAATTTTATCGAGAACCCGCGCATCCGGTGGTTGCGGCACATCGGAAAAGCCCGGAAGCGCCACGACAAGGCGGCGCAGGGATTCGCCATCGAGTGCGAGCCTGTCCTGTTCGGGATAGGCCGCCCAGAGGGCTTCTGCAAGACGATCCTGTTCTGACCAGGACAGTTGCATCCGAAAGACTCCGGTGTTTTTGAAACTAGGCGATAATACCAAACCACCGCACCCTTGTCGATGCAGCATCGAACAAATGTTCAAGTAATTGATATAAGGGGGAAAACAGCGGGGCAGACCGCCCTTTCGTCCTGTCAGCCGGCTTCACACGCGGTGCAGCAAAAAACCCCCGCGCGAAAACGGCGGGGGTTTTTTGAATTTCAAGCCTGCGCCCTTATTGATTCGTCGGGCGGTGTTTGGCCTGCGGCTTTGGAATGTCCATATCCATGGCGGAGGCATGGGCAGAGACTTCCATGAACACCATTTCTTCCATGCGCTTGTAAAGCTCGTTCATCTGCTGCAGGCGCACGGCGTTGACCGTCCCCTGTTCGCGGATAACCTGTTCGGGGCTTTCAATCAGGCGCACGATGTATTGCGGGTTGTGGAAACGGTCTTTGCTGACCGCATGCACGATTTCCGCATAGCTGGCGTCTGTCGAAGCATCCGCAGCAGGCAAGCCCGAAGCCGTACGCACTTCCTGCGTGTTCACGTTACTGCCGCTCAGGCGCTGGCCAATCATCAGCGCAACCGAGTTGTAAATCGTGTTCTGGCGTGCCGTCAGCGTCCGGCGGCGCAGCAGCATCTGCTGGCCTGCGGGCGCCTGCACCACGTTTTCGGGCACGGGCGGCAGCGATTTGGGCGCCAGCATATATTTCAGCACGGAATCGACAACCAGCTGGTTATCGGCCGATGTCGCATCAATGGTCTGGCGGTCACCCCACAAAAGCGATGGCAGGTCAACGTGGCGGCCGGCAAGGTCGCCCGGCGCACCGTCGCAACCCTGTCCGCCCTTATCGGGGTCGCAGAAGCGGGCGATGTATTCTTCCCAGCGCTCGTTCTGCTCTGCCGCAGTGCTGCGGCCGGCGGGTGTGCCTTGCGCGTTCTGGCGGCGCGGCCGTGACAGG
>DDBY01000204.1 GCA_002334985.1 Micavibrio sp. UBA2020 | reverse complement strand
GGTCAAAGACAACAGGATGAGCGCCGCCGGTGTCAGGCGGGTTGCCAGACTGCGCAGCGTCATGGCCTGAAAGGTATCTTTGCGGTTTCTCCGGCTCACCGGACGCCCTTTCCCTGAAGCAAAAGAGCCAAAGAAGCGTTTTTGCCCCTCCAGCACCCTCATTATAACAGCGATTTATTAATAAAGGCAAAAAGACTTTTGCCCAAACCCCTGAAAACTATGTGGATTAACCTGCCGGATGCGCAAAGCCCCTGCGCCGTCCGTTTGAAAAACCCATAAGCCGGAGTGCGGTGCCTACGCCTGTAGGCCGCGCGAGTTCCACATGCCCCCTCGCGGGGAAGCGGGAATTAATACATTTTGCTGAGAACGCCGTTGAGCTTCTTGCCCGTCTCCAGCGCCTGACCGGAGCCGAGAGCGACGCAAGACAGCGGGTCATCGGCAACCGTCACGGCCAGACCCGTCGCATAGCGCAGGACATAGTCGAGGTTGGAGAGCAGCGAGCCGCCGCCCGTCATGACAATGCCGCGGTCCACGATGTCAGCCGCCAGTTCGGGCGCGGTGTGTTCAAGCGCGCCTTTGACGGCGTCGATAATCGCGCCGACAGGTTCGGCCAGCGCTTCGGCAATTTGACGCTCGGAAATAACCAGTTCTTTCGGCACGCCGTTCATCAGGTCGCGACCTTTGATTTCCATCATGCGGCCTTCGCCTTCTTCGGGCGGGCAGGCGGAACCGATTTCTTTTTTGATACGCTCGGCCGTGGCTTCGCCAATCAAAAGGTTATGCGTACGGCGGATATAGCTGATGATGGCATCATCCATTTTGTCGCCACCAACGCGCACGGATTTCGCATAGACGATACCGCCGAGGGAAATCACGGCAACTTCCGTCGTGCCGCCGCCGATATCAACGACCATCGAACCTGTGGGTTCGGTCACCGGCAGGCCGGCGCCGATAGCGGCCGCCATCGGCTCTTCAATCAGGCTAACGTCACGCGCACCGGCGCTTTCGGCAGATTCCTGAATGGCGCGGCGCTCGACGGCGGTGGAGCCGGAGGGCACGCAGATAACCATGCGCGGAGAGGCAAAGCTGCGGCGGTTGTGTACTTTGCTGATGAAGTATTTAATCATGAATTCGGCCGCTTCGAAGTCGGCGATGACGCCGTCGCGCAGCGGACGAATAGCCATGATGTTGCCGGGTGTACGGCCAAGCATCAGCTTGGCGTCTTCGCCGACGGCCTTGGGGAGTTTGCGCCCATCGATGAATTCCATTGCGACCACAGACGGTTCGTTGAGCACGATACCCTGACCGCGCACATAAACCAGCGTATTGGCCGTTCCCAGGTCAATCGCCATATCGGTGGACATTAGTCCCAGCAGTTTCGAAAACATCGCGCGCCCCGTTCCCCTGAATTTTTTCCCGCGTTTGCATTCATATCAAACACAGGAATTGCGGCTTGAGCAGTAGGCCTTGCGGCTGATTACTGCTTTGCCTTCATGCGCGGGTTTTCTTTGTTGATGACGTAAAGGCGCATTTTGCCTTTGCCATCACGGCGACGGACAACCTTGTTGTTTTTGTCGCGGCTTTTCAGCGATTTAAGAGAAGAAGTCTTTTTCATGATGCGAATCCAATCAAATCTCGAATGTGTTGCCTTTCAATAAGGCAACGCAACCTACTGATATTTTTAATTTTGGTCAACCATTATCTGACAAACAATCTGGCAAATTATGCCCCGCATACGCAGGTGGGCGGATGGCAACTGGCGCTCTCGATTCTCCACGCTTGCGCGCGGCCGAGCGTGAGAAGCCGCGAGAGGGGGCAGATTTACTTGACAAATTATTGTAATTTTATTGCGCTGTTATATTGTTACAGCGAATTAAAATTATATTTTAATCCTTTCAAACATAATTTTAAATTTATGAAAAAATATTTGCTTTTTTGCACTGCCGCATGATACAACACGCTTGCTTAGATGCAGGGAGCCGGGGGGTTTCTATCCGCACACAAAAACAAACAATAATAATCAAGTAGTCCCACCATAAGCACAAAAAATCCGGCTCTGCATCACACCTTCCCTTGAGAAGGTCTCAAACTGAAAAAACAAAAATAACCCCGCCCCGGTACCCGGAAGCGGGGTTTTTATTTTTCATTCCTTCTTTTATGTGTTCGACTACAGTGACCCGGCTTAGAGAGGGAGGGCGCAAGGCACATGCAAATTTCAACAAAAACCACGGCAGGACAAATGCCCTGGCTGCGCGGCGGCCTCTACTTCGAGGCTTTCTTTCTGGGCGGAACCGCCCTTTTTTCCCTATTCGTATTGTTATTGCTGGACGCAGGGCTTTTGTCGTTTGTAGGCACGCTTGGGGTTTACTCGCTTTTGGTGGCGCAGCCGCATTTCGTTTCGACATACGCGCGGACGTCTTTTGAGAAAAAAAACCTGCGCCAGAACATTTTTATTATCGGCATCCTGCCTGTGCTTATCTTCGGGGCACTGCTGGGGCTTTACAGTATTTTCGGCATCTGGATTTACATGTCGCTCTACATGTATGTGCAGTGGTTCCACTTTACACGGCAAAGCTACGGCGTAGCGCGTTTCTACCGCGCCAAAAACGGGGCACCCCTGACAGACGACCTTCTGACAACGCTGGTTGTTTATGCCGTTCCGCTCTGGGGCATTCTGCGCTGGTCAATGCGCCAGCCGGAAACCTACGTCGGCCTGCCCGTCAAAACATTCGACGTGCCCGCCGCGATTGACCCTTACTGCGCGGCCATCGTTTATGGGCTTGTGTTGCTGTGGGCCGTGGGAAGGTTCAGGCAATGGCGGGCGGGTGTCCTGCCTATTCCTCATACCATCTACGTCGTAACCCACATCGTTATGTTCTTGGCCTGTTACGTTTATGTTCAGACGCTTGAATATGGCTGGCTTGCCATTGGCTTATGGCACTCTCTCCAGTATCTCATTTTTGTCTGGGCGCTCAACGAACAGAAACGCCAGAACATCGAGAAAGGCCCGCTTAAAAACAGCCTGACTTTTTTTGAAAAAATCAGCAGCCTGAAGCTATTGCCCGTTTACGCGCTGCTTCTTTTCTGCGCTTCCTTCCTGCTGTTCAGCGGATTTCAAATGCTTGGGGATTCTTTGCAGCAGGCGCTAATTGTGCCCGCGCTGATTGTTGTGGGCACAATCATATTTCACCACTATGCCACCGATGCCATTATCTGGCGGCGGCCTAAAAAACGAAGCCCCGCACCCGCAGGAAACAGCGCATAAAAAAACGCCGCAGGAATTCATACCTGCGGCATTTTTTCTTGTGCTGGCTCTATTTCTGAATCAGCGGGAGTTTTTAATGACGAACGTTGCGCGCTTGGAGAATTCTTTCAAGCGTGCTGCACCGACGTAGGTGCAGGCGCTGCGCACGCCGCCGAGGATTTCCTGCACGGTATGCGCGACGTCGCCTTTGTAGTCGATGCGCACAACGCGGCCTTCAGACGCACGGTGTTTCGCCATGCCACCTGCGTATTTGTTCATCGCAACTTCGGACGACATGCCGTAGTACTCGACCTGATTGTCGTTCTCGGCCAGGGCGGTCAGCTGCTCTTCGCTCAGCGTTTCGGTATGACCGGCGAACATGCCGCCGAGCATCACGAAATCCGCGCCCGCGGCAAATGCCTTGGACACGTCGCCCGGCATTTTGCAGCCGCCATCCGCGCAGATAAAGCCCGAAAGGCCATGTGCCGCGTCCGCGCATTCAATCACGGCGGATACTTGCGGATAACCGATGCCCGTCATGGCGCGCGTCATGCAGGCGCTGCCCGGACCGATGCCGACCTTGACGATATCGGCTCCCGCCAGAATAAGCGCTTCGGTCATATCGGGCGTGGCGACGTTGCCGGCCATAATGACTTTGCCCGGATGATGTTCGCGCACGCGCTTGATGAAATCGAGGAAGTATTCGGTATAGCCGTTCGCAACATCAAGGCAGATTTTGTTAATCGAATTGCTGCCGAGCGTATTCATGACGTTATCGATTTTGGTGATATCGTCGATACCGAAGGTCACAAACGAAAACGCGCCCGAGATATTGGCCGCTTTGAGGTCGTCGAGCGGGATATGCTTATGCAGCGCGGTGAAAATATCATGTTCGGCCAGTGCGGCCGCCATTTTCAACGTGCCGACGGTATCCATGTTGGCGGCGATGATGGGCACGCCCGTCACTTCGATACCCGCATGCGGCATTTTGAAGGTGCGGCTGACGTCAACCTCCGACCGCGATTTCAGGCGAGAGCGTTTCGGGCGGATAAGGACATCGTCAAAATCAAGCTTCGGTTCGGTTTCGATTCTCATGTAGGGCACTCCGTTTCAGGGCACGCGAACAACCCGCTGGCTTTTTATGGCCGGCAGGACAG
>DDBY01000076.1:27787-27964 GCA_002334985.1 Micavibrio sp. UBA2020 | reverse complement strand
CCAGCCACCCGAAGCCCAGTTAGCGGGGCCAACGATACCGTTACCAGCGTTACCCGCGCCTGCGACAGGTTCGCAGACAGCCGTGCAACCGGGCAGACGGTTAACGGTGTTGGGCATGTCGCCCGGGATTGCGTTGAAGGCGTCGCGGAAAGTAGTAACAGCGGCTTCATAGGATTT
>DDBY01000076.1:21048-27485 GCA_002334985.1 Micavibrio sp. UBA2020 | reverse complement strand
GTCACGCGGGCGTTTTCCATCAGCTCCTGGCCCTTCAGAATACCGCCGATCAGAAGACCGATGATGGTCATCACGATGGCCAATTCCACAAGGGTGAAGCCCTTTTGCGTGTGAATCGATTTCATGTATTAGCTCCCCAAGGTTGTTTGCGTTTAGTCGTTGAGTATTGCGAGTTCCGGTATGATTACCCCGTTTTGCGCCAAAGCCTGACGGCTCCTTTGCTACGCAAGTCAGTCATAGTTTGGTGACCCATGTTTTATAATTCAACAAAAAAGTTAAATGATTCCTTAACTTGCCTCATTTTGTTTCTCAGCGTGTCAAATTGAGCATCGATGATTGACATATCTTTTTGTTATTGAAAATTTTTTACTGTACGCGCGTACACGCTTAACATTGTCAAGATGAGAAGATGCGGGTTCTCAAATCGTATGAAACGCATGGTCACGCCTATCGCTTTTGTTCGAAAAGGCGGTATCAACGCACCGTTTGTACGCACCGCGACTCGCGCGGTCTATATACGAAATGAGAAAACGAAAAACGGATTTGATAACCGCGCGCGCGGATTTGAGAATAATTTTATATCCGTGGCGGGATATTTTATTCCAGCTTTGTTATTTCGCCGTATGTTCCTGCCGCCACGCGCTCGGCGTTTCGCCCGTGATGTCACGAAAAACGCGGTTGAAGGACGCGAGGGAGTTAAAACCCGCGTCCGACGCAATCACCTGAATGGGAATCGACGAATCGGCCAGCATACGTTTGGCATCTTCCACGCGGTATTCGTTCAAAAGCTTGGGTAAACTGCGCCCGAAGGCGGCGTTGACGACTTTGGACAGCGCACTTTCGGATACGCCGACTTCACGCGCAAGGTCGGCACGGCTGAAGGTATGTTCCTGATAGACCTTGTCCATTTCCATCAGCACGCGGATTTTTTCGGCAACCGCGCGCTCTTCCTCGCTCAGCGCCAGAAGCCTTGTGCGCGGCGCGCGGTTCAGCGCGACGGGCGGCGGATATACACGAAACAATGTTGTTGTCGCCAGATAGGCGAAGGCGATGCCGAGCGTGACCAAAAGCGCATCCGCCTCACGCGGGGCGATTTGCTCGGCCGAGCGCAGAAAGTTTATAACCAGCCCCGCCAGATTGGCGCCAAGCAGAAGCATCACCAGCCAATACCTCTCGCGCCCGCCGCGCGCGCGCCACAGTTCGCCAAAACTGTTTTTGCGCGCCCAAAGCGGCAGCAGCGCCAGCGCCCCCGCGGTCGAGCCCGCCCAATAAAGCATGTCGTGAAAATTTGCGCAGGCCACAAGCGCCGGCTTGCACCCGCCCGTGAAGGATACCGCCACCGCTGCCGCCGCGACGGCCGCAGGTATTGTCAGCAAAACAAGAAAATGCCGCGCGGGCGGCATATCGACCAGCCGCACAACCTGCAGCACCAGCAAATAACAAAGCGGCGGCCCCATTGCCCAGCACAACCACAGCGCACTGCGGATAACAGGCGCGTAATCCTCGAGACGCAGCGCGAACTGAAAACCGAAAGCGGCGGCAAGAAAAAAGAAATATAAGATGGGAATAAACGCCTGACGCCAGTTCCGCACACGGAACAGGATATAGACGAGTATCAGGACACATTGAACCAGCCCCGTAATCGCCAGCCATTCAATCAGGCTGAAAGTAAGCGCATAATTTGGCATTTTTTGTCCGCCCCCGCACCCGCTGCAGGTTTCGTATCTCTAAAAAGTCGGCGCGGGCATGGTAACGCCCGTTTCGGACGCATCGCGCATCAAATCCTTGCCGCGCATGTTGATAATCTGGTTGACCTCCGCCTCGGGCACATCCAATTCATCGACCAGATAGGATTTCATGAAATTCACTTCGTTCGGGTGCAGCGCCGTCGCCGTCATCAGAATTTCCTCGAAGATTTTGCGTGCAGCTTGCTTTTCGCCCTGTTCGGCCAGCACGAAGGCCGGCATTTGCCGCGCCCACGCCGGCAGCTCGTCGCCCACCGGCTGCATCCGGCTCAGCGCATAGGCCATATCAAGAGCCAATGGCAGATTGTCTATGCGGTGACGCGCCAGAAAAATAGCATGTACGAGCCAGCGCCATTTGTTGCCGACCGGATTTTGCCCAATCGCAGCCAGGTATTCTACAACCACAGCAACATCTTCAGGCTTTTGCGTCGCGCCAAAATAATAGGCCGCCATCATCGGCACATGGTTGGATGCGGGGTCGAGATCGTTCAAAAGCCAGAACCATTGCCCCAGCTTTTTATAATCGTAGTCCTTGATTGCCGTCACGCGCCCGCCGGAATTACCGAGGTTCTGCAACGTCATTGCGCCAAAGCGGTAAGAGAATTGTTCATCGCCCAGCATCATGGCGCGCGCGCCGTTTTTGGTCGGCACCGGCGGCACGTTGCCCCACTGCGCGAAGGTTTCATGCGCACCGAACCAGAAGGCGACATTCACCGAAAGCGCCAGCGCCAGAAAAAGATTGATACGAAACCGCAGCCGCGCGCCGTCCATCAGAATTCCCGCCGCACAAAATCAAAAGCGGAGGCGACAATCAACAGCGCGACAAACACCGCCCCCTGCGCGAGGATAAAACCGCCCACGCCCAGCGTTTCGACAAGCTGAACCGCATACACACTGGCTTTATCGCCCAGCGCAACACCGCCTGCCCCCTCGACGCCATAAACCAGCCACGACGTCTGCCCCATCATGTCAAGGCGCGGCACGGCAACGGAAATAACCTCCATCAGGTTATTCAAAAGCGCGAAAGCGACATTGTCGGGCGGCAGCGCGGCGATGCCCAGCAGCATGCCAATCAAACGGCACAGAACATAAAAGCCCAGCGTCGCCAGCGCGGCGCCCGCGGCGCTCGACAGCACCATGGAAAAAAACAGCGCTGTTACCGCCATAATCACATTTTCGATGCCGATGCTGAGCAGCCAGACCACAAAGCCGCCCGCGTTGGGCTTGCCCAGAAAAAACACCGCCGCGCCGACCGCCGCCGTCACCAGAAGCGCAATCATCATAAAGGCCACAGCATGGCTGAACAAAAACGTCATGCGCGAGACAGGGCGCGAGAGCAGGAATTCGACTTCCTTGGTTTCAAACGCGCGGCGCATATAAAAAGAAACAAACAGCACGATACCCAGAACGCCGAGGAAGCGCAGGCCGCCCGCGCCGAACACAACGGCAAAGCTTTCCTGCTCCGTCATGCCGGAGGATCCGAGGAAAACAGACACCCCCGCCCCCAGCATAATCATGAGCATCAGCGTCATGACCAGCTTGTCGCGGAGGGCGGCTGTCAGAATGAATCCGATAAGCGGACGTGAAACCATAAGTTCACCCCTTGTCTAAGACGGCACAGGTGCCGTCACGGAATAAATGACGAGCTCGTCCCGGCATTTACATTCGCGACGGGCGACGATCCTGGCTGAACGTGGTATAGAGCTTGCGATCCATCTCCTCAACGTTCGAAGATGGGATAATCTGCGCCTTGACGAAGATAACCAGCTCGGATTTCTCCACGCGGTCGGAATGGCTACTGAAAGCCTTGCCGATGAGCGGAAGGTCCGAGAGAACCGGCACCCCCTGCGTTTCAACCGAGTTGGAATCGCGCATCAGACCACCCATAACCATGACCTGGCCGGACTGGAGGCGCATGACGGAATCGATTTCCTGCACGGCCACTTCCGGAATCTGGTTCGGCGGCGCGTTGGTGGGGTCGAGGTTGTTAAACACCAGCGCGAGCGGAATGGTCGGATCCTGAATGAAACCGGTGATTTTCGAAATCGACGGGCGCACCGTCAGCAGGATTTCGCCAGTGTCCGGGTTGGCCGTCGGCACCACCGTCATCAGAACGCCTTCGGGGATACCCTTTTGCGTACTGTCGATAGCGATACGCGGCGCAAGGTCAATCGTGCCTTCGGTAATCTGGACGTCGAATTCGAAATAGACGTTGTTCTGCGACACGTTGACGATAGCGGGCTGGTTGTTCAGAACGGTCACACGGGGGCTCGACAGTGCGCGCACTGTGCCGAAGCGGCTGATAGCCTGCACGGCCGTCTGCACATCACCCGATTTGATGGCGCCGGTGAAAGTACCCGTCGGCGTCGGAGTCAGCGACGGCAGCGGGAAGCTCCCCGTCACGGTCGCAAAACCGGTCAGGTTGAGCTGGCTCCAGTCGATACCAGTTGCGAATTCGTCGTTGAGGTCAACCTGAAGCACTTTCGCTTCGATAAGAACCAAAGTTGTAGCACGCAGACGGAAAGCATCGAGGAAACGCTTGACCAACTTATGCTGACGGTCAGATGCGAAAACGCTGACGATACCGGACTGTTTGGTAATCGCGAAAGTTGCAGGAGCATTCGGCACCAACGGCTCTGCCGCAGGGGTCGAGATGTTCAGGGTCGGCGTGCTCGACGCCGGCAGGGGGGCAACACGCGCATCACCCGGGCGCGGCGGCGGTACCGAATTGGGATCTTCCGGGTTGTAAGGCTGCGGCGGCGGCAACGGATTGACTGGCTGAGCAACAGGGTCGCGCGTGGTGGCAAGAGAAATCTGCGTATCCGACGCGGTCAGGATCTGCTCCAGCCCCTCGGACAGCTCTTTCCACAGGTCGCCTTCAAGACTTGCCGAGACAGAGGATTTGGAGCCGCTACCGGAGCTGCTCTCCGTGGTATCACCCGCAGCGGTGCTGAGGGAGATGTCGGTTTTAATCTCGCTCGACTGCTTACGCGCGGAGGCGATGTAATCGACCGAATAGTTTTTGACAAACGGGCGGTCAAGCTCGACACGCAGCACGTCGTTTTCGTAGCGGTAACGCAGGCCCGACATTTCGCAAATGCGGTCGATGACCTGATTGAACGGACGTTCACGCGCGGTGAAGATGATGGAACCGCGGATTTGCGGGTCAAGTTCGATGTCCACATCCGCCTGATGCGCCAGTTCGAACATAAGGTCGCGCAGCGATACGGTCTGGTTTACCGAAACCGTCACCAGCGGCGAAGGCAGCTGAAGTTCCGCCGGGGTTGAAACCACGGGCTGGAATTCGGGGATATTGGATTTTTCTTCCGGCGGCAGATAGGCGGGCGCAAGCGCGTCGCGGTACATCTGTTTGCTGGCTTCCGCACTGCGGTCATGATCGACAAACTGGTTTTTCGCAAGCTGGCAGCTGGCAAGCATCGTCGCAAGCCCGACGGTAATCACAAGACGGGCAGCACGACGGCCGAAGCCGGAGGAAAAAGAGATCATTGTGGCAATATCCGGTTTTTCAATGCGTTGCGGGTACTTCAGGCGGGTGCCCCAACGGGACATGCACAAAGCAACACATTGTTACAGAGACAGTTTAGATGTGTCAACGCTCGCCATGTCCTTGGAGCCGGTGCTGAGCTTGAATTGCTGAATTTTCATTTTCATATCCGTCTGGACATCGGATTCAGCAATCGCGGTTTTTTCAGAAATAACCCCTTCGCTATAAAGCCGGAAAATCGACTGGTCGAAGGATATCATACCGGCGGCACCGCCATTTGCCAGAACTTCTCTGATTTTGGTGGTTTCGCCCTTCAGGATAAGCTCCCGCACCAAGGCCTCGTTGAGCAAAATTTCCATAGCCACAACCATGCCGCCATCGACCGCGCGCACCAGACGCTGGGCGATAATCGCGCGCAGGTTCATGGCAAGGGCGATGCGCACCTGCTGCTGGCGGTCTTCGGGGAAGAGGTTGATGATACGCTCCACCGCCTGCGACGCGTTGTTGGTGTGAATGGTCGCAAAACATAAGTGGCCGGTTTCGGCGGCGGCGATGGTTTGTTCCATCACCTCGAAATCGCGCACCTCGCCCACCATGATAACATCGGGTTTCTGACGCAGCGCGTTCTTAAGGGCGATGTGATAGGACGAGGTATCAATACCCACTTCGCGCTGCGTGATGATGCCGCGTTTGTGTTCGTGATAATATTCGATAGGGTCTTCGATGGTGACGATATGGCCGTCCATATTGGTGTTGCGGTAATCAACCATCGAAGCAAGCGTGGTCGATTTACCCGACGACGTCACACCGCAAACCATGATAAGGCCGCGTTTTTCCACGGACAGTTTTTCAAGAATTTTCGGCAAGCGCAGCGCTTCGAAGCTCGGAATTTTGCTGGTGATGCGGCGGATGACAAGGCCTGTATGCTGGCGCTGGCGCAGGACGTTTACGCGGAAGCGCCCTTCCTTGCCCATATCGAAGGCAAGGTTCAGCTCCATGTTTGAGTCAAATTCGCGGCGCTGACGGCTGGTCAATACTTCGTTGAGCATCGCCTGCACGTCTTCTTCCTGCAAAAGCTGCTCGCCGAGGCGCAGCAAGTCGTCCTTGATACGCAAGGTCGGGGCAACGCCGACGGTAAGATAGAGGTCGGACGCCTCTTTCTTTATCATCTCGTTCAGATATGCGTA
>DDBY01000076.1:15474-20665 GCA_002334985.1 Micavibrio sp. UBA2020 | reverse complement strand
GGCGCCGGCGCGGGCGCCGGTTTCATGCCGCCAAGGATGGGGCTTTTCTTCGCTGCCACAGGTTGCGGTGGTGGCGCTTTGCCCGCGGGCGCGCTTTGCGTGCCTTCGGATTGTTCGGCCGTATCCTCGGCACCGCTCTTGAGCGCGTTATGCGCTGTTTCAGCGGAAATCAGCCCGCTTTCAAGAAGGTCGTTGACCGAGTCTTCCATGGTTTGCATGCCGTAGCGCGAACCGGTCTGAATCATGGAATAAATCTGCGCCAGCTGGTTTTCGCGGATAAGGTTGCGAATAGCGTTGGAGCCGACCATGATTTCATGCGCAGCCACACGTCCGCCGCCTTCTTTGGACAGCAGCGACTGCGAGATAATGCCTTGAATAGAACTTGAAAGCATCGCGCGTACCATTTCTTTTTCCGCTGCGGGGAAAACGTCGATGATACGGTCGATGGTTTTGGATGCGGTGTTGGAGTGCAGGGTGCCGAAAACAAGGTGACCCGTTTCCGCCGCGGTGAGCGCAAGTGAAATCGTTTCGTGGTCGCGCATCTCCCCCACCAGAATGACGTCCGGGTCTTCACGCAGGGCGCTTTTCAGGGCGCGGCCGAAACTGCGCGTATCGTTGCCAACCTCGCGGTGGTTTACAAGCGCGCGTTTAGACGGGTGAAAAAATTCCACCGGGTCTTCGACGGTCAGAATGTGCGACGAATAGTTTTCGTTGATGTGGTTAATCATGGACGCAAGCGTGGTCGATTTACCCGAGCCCGTCGGGCCGGTCACCAGCACGAGACCTTTTTCCAGTTCCGCCAGACGGCGCATGACGGGCGGCAGGTCGAGTTGTTCCATGGTCGGAATTTTGGTCGGAATCACACGCAAAACCGCGGCGGAGCCCGCGCGGTTGGTAAAGGCGTTCACACGGAAGCGGGCATCCGCGCCGAGGGAGATAGCAAAGTCATGCTCCAGCTCCCGTTCGTACACGGCGCGCTGTTCTTCGGTCATGATGGAGAAGAGCATCGCGCGAATCTGGTCGGGCGTCAGGGCGTCGGTCTTGATGCGCTGAAGTTCGCCGTCGATACGCACAATCGGCTGGTTACCGCCGGCAAGGTGCAAGTCGGAGCCTTTGTTATCGAGCGTGAATTTCAAAAGTTCGGTAATTTCCACGGGAAGCCCCCTCTTTGACAGCTTATTCTTATATATGCCCGCCTGATGCGCAGGACAATACCGCAGCGACGACGCGGCGCGGTTGCCGCTTGTATCCCCACTACAAGATTAACGGCATAAGCTAAAAAAAGGGTAAATAAATTTAAGCGTTTAATCGCCGCGGCTTATATGACAACAAAATAAAGCCCGCGCCACAGCAGCACCGCCAGAAACGATGCAATCAGTGCAGGACCGAAGGGAAATTCCGTCTCCCCCGTCGCCTTGCGCCAGACAAGCGCGATAAAAACGCCAAAGATGCCCGAGAGCATTAAAAACGCCGCCAGCGCATCGGGCGAAAGCCCCAGCCATACGCCCGCCGCCGCAAAAAACTTAACATCGCCAAGACCGAGGGCTTCCTTGCGCATCAGCTTCAAAAACAAAAACCGCAACCCCCACGCAAGCCCGCCATAGAGAATCGCCGCGCCCAGCCCCTGCCCCAGCATCGAAACGAGATGCGATGGCGCATCGAAAGCAAAAACAGATGCCGCGGCAATCGCCGCGACACCCGCAAGCCCCACGGTCAGGTTCAGCACATCGGGCAGGATTTTATAGCGAAAATCGATATCGACCATTGCCGCCAGCGCGGGCGCAAGGGCGAAGGCGCAAAGCGTCATCAGCGACATGCCGAAAACAACATGAAACACCAGACAAAGCGCCAGCGTCGCAAGTTCCATCAGCGGATAGCGAAAACCGACAGGCGTGCGGCAATAACGGCAGCGCCCGCGCAAGAAAATCCACGACAGAAGCGGCACGAGGTCGCGCGCCGACAAATCATGCCCGCAGGACGGACAGGCGGAGCGCGCCTTGGCCGTCATGGAAACGCCGCGCGGCAAACGCCAGGCCAGTGCCGTGGCAAAACTGCCCAGACACAGCCCCAGAAAAACCGTGGTTAGGTAGTAAAAAATCGGCGGCAGACCAGCGAATAAATCCGGCATGCGGGATTAGCGCATGGTGGACAGGCGCTGGCGTATCGCTTCGACCGGCACCGGCTCTTTCAGCGCGCCTTCGGCGGCGAGGCGTACGATAAGGCGGTACACAGCGGCCGCTTTTTCTTCCTGCCCCATGCGGTCAAGCGCGACAGCACGGTTATACATCACATAACCGTTGCCCGGTTTCAGTGCATCGGCGATGTCGAAATACTTCAGCGCTTCGCTATAAGACTGCATGCCCGCATAAGCCACGCCCAGCTGCGCCGCGATATCCGCGTTGAACGGATAGGCTTCGCGCAGTTCCGACAGCTTTTCAAGCGCGAGAGACGGGTTTTGCTGCTTGAGGATGCCCAGCATGTTGGTCAGCGCCTCGAGGTTCTTCGGGTCCTTTTCAAGGATTTCCTCGTAAGCGGTCAGGGCCATGTCGTACTGCCCCAGTTTCTGCATCGAAAGCGCACGGCCCATCGCGACGCGGCCGTCGCGCGGATAGTCCTGATACATTTCGTTGAACATTTGCAGCGCGGCCATATCGTTGTTGCCCATCAGCGCGGTGCGCGCCTGTTTCAAACGGGCGGCCAGCGCGCTGCCATCGGTTTCCTTGCGCACGACGACGTAGCTGTCGGGCATCGGGCGCACAATCGCATCCTGCCCGCCGCCGAGGATTTCATTCACCGTACGGCCGGCCGCAGCGGGGTCTGCCGCGGTTGCCGCTGCCGGTGCGCTCAGCTGGTCAAGCACCGCGGCATTTTCGACAATCGCTTTTTCCGCGTTGGACGGCGCACTTGCCGTGTTTCCGCTCAGCGCCTGGCCTTGCGCAGCTGCGGGGGCAGCCGTCGTTGCGCCGGTGACTGCGCCATCGCCGCTGATTTGCGCAGCGCCCTGTGCAGGCGCGGGCGTTTCAAGCATGTGCGGCATGGGCAGGTCTTCTTTTGGCGCGGCGATTTCGGCAGCCGCCGTATCCGCAGGCGCGCTCACAGGTGCAAAGCTATCGCCAAGGGGCGCTTCATCCGGCATATCCGGCGCGGTGGCCAGCGCATCGGGGGCGGGCGCAACAGGCGCTGCGCTCGCGGCATCTGTTGCAGGGGTTGCAGCCGCATCAACAGGCACCGCAACATCCGCAGGCGGCGCGCCCATTTCACCAAAGGCATCAACAGGCGCAACCGCCGCATCCGGCGCGGGCATAGCGCCCGCATCGGCAGGCATGTCTGCATCCGGCGGCGCAGCCGCGGCCAGCAGCGGGTCTTGCGCGGCATCGGCTGGCACTTGCGGCATGGGCGGCGCGCCCAGAATATCGGCGGTCACGTCAACCGTCGGGGGCACTGCGCCCGTAGGGGTCGCCTGCGCTTGCGCGGCGGGTGTTGCGCCCTGCGCCACAGGCACCGCATTCTGCGCACCACCCAGAACTTTGGCCACGCGCGGCGTTGCCGCGGGCTGTTCCATCATCATCATGTAGTAATAAGCGCCGCCACCGCCCCCTGCGAGCAGGAGGGCGAGCAGGCCCAGCATAAGGCCTTTTTTGCTTTTGCCGCCACCGCCGTGCAAATCGCGGCTGGGGGCGCTGAGCGCACCGCCGGCGTTATCGTCGAAGGTTTCGTCAGACGATGCTTCGAAGCTTTCATCCGACACTTCCGCGCCGTCCACTTCTTCGGCGAAAACGTCTTCCTGAGGCTGGTCGTCTTTGCTGCCAAACAGTTTCATGATTCGTAAACCCTTTTAGATCCTTCGATAAGCTTGAGGAAGGCACGCTCCAGATACGCCTGCTCCGTCTGTTCGCGAAGCGCGGCGGGCGTGCCGACAAATTGAATGGCGCCATCGTGCAAAACGGCGACGCGGTCGCACAGCTCGTCCATATCCGCAAGGATGTGGGAGCTTAAAAAAACCGTCATGCCTTTTTCGCGGCAACGCATGATTTCTTCTTTGACCAAAACGCGCGCGCGCGGGTCAAGGCCGCTCATCGGCTCGTCGAGTATCAGCAGCGGACATTCGGTCATCCACGTCCCGATAAGGCCGGTTTTCTGGCGCATACCCTTGGAGTAGGTATTCACGCGGCGCGGCAGCGCATGGCGCAACAGCGCGACGCGGTCTGCGGCTTCCAGCACCGCTTCCTTGCTGTAAGGGCGGCCATAAAGCGCGAGGGAGAATTTGACAAATTCAAGACCGGAGAGAAATGGCGGCGGCTCGAACTTTTCGGGAAGATAGGCGATGCGCGCCTTGGCTTCGGGGTCGAGGATACGCTTGCCGAAAATCCCGACACTGCCCGCGGCAGAGTCCATGAGGCCGAGCAGAATTTTAATCAACGTCGTCTTGCCCGCGCCGTTCAGACCGATAAGCCCGAAGGTTTCCCCAGCCTTGACGTCAAATGAAATGTTTTCAATCACGCGCCCATGCCCGTAATCGGCAGCGATGCCGTCGATATGGATGGCGACGTCAGACATCGCTAACTGTGGTGGCGTGGCAGATGCAACAGAGCTCATCTATTCGCCCCTGTATCCGGAGACATGCCCCCCGCCGTGTCATTATAGAGAATGCCCGTCACAATATCGTAAATCTGGTGGGGGCGCAGCTTGATTTTAATGACATCATTCAAGCCAATATCATACCACTCGAGATAAACCTCGTCTTGCTTAACCTGTATCTTGTGAATTTCAGGCATCAGGTAGCGCGGGTGCAACTTGTATCCGTTCATCCACACAATCCAGTTATTATCGTCTTTATAGTAGATACCCGACAGTTTGATTTTGCGGTCAATAGGAATAAGCTCGACCTTATCCGCCTCCAGAAATTTTTCATTTGTACGGCGCCCGGCAGCCGCCTCACGCAGCGCTGTCACTTCCGCAGGCGCGAAAAGAAGCGTGTCGCGGAAAGGCTTGTTAAGCGCGGCAAGGCGCGCCTCTTCCGCTGCTTTGACCGCGGCTTCTTCAGCGGCTTTCTGGGCCGCTGCCGCCGCGGGGTCCACAGGCGCCTGCGCTGCCCCTTCAGGCGGCGTTTGCGCTAAAACCACCGCAGGCGTCGCACCCAAAACAGCACAAAAAAACAGAGCCCAGATGTCCGCTCTCACAGTTACCGCCC
>DDBY01000076.1:11119-15136 GCA_002334985.1 Micavibrio sp. UBA2020 | reverse complement strand
ACGATGGCTGAGTTTTTTTCCTTTTTGCGAATTTGCTTAAGAAATTCGGCATCAAATTGATTAACGCGGGAAATCTTAAAGGACTGCAGACGCACATGCGCTGGAAAGGTTTCTTTCATCACATCAACGAACTGGAAAAAGTCGTTGTCAACAAGCACCGGCACTTCCTTGATATTGATGCGACTCATGATAAGACGTGACTGAGACATCGCAGCGTCACTGTTGGATATTTCCTTGATCTCCGTTACATCGAAGGGGAATCCTTGCAAATTGTTCTTAAGGCGCACGTCGTCCAAATGCCGCATCAAGTCAAAACGGTCCTGCGCGTTAAAGAAACCAACCGTCTTCAGCTCTTCATACTTCGGCAAGTTGCGGTTGAAGTCATCCAGCTCCCGTTTGACATTTTGAATTTTGCTTTGCAAGCCAGCAATTTGCCCCTCGATACCCGCAAGCTGCTCGGTCGCGCCTGTGCGCATCGGTTCGATAACAAAAAAGAACAAACCCGCAATCGCCAGATTAATTGCAAAAAGAATGGCCAGCAAAAGCGCGCGTTTAATACCGATAAGTTTCATCAGAAAGGCGCTCCTTCCAGCTGGAACTGCGCAAGATCCTTGGCATTGCCGCCACCGCCTCCACCGACGTCCCCGATACCGCCGGTGCGGCTACCTTCGCGCGAGAAACCGCCAAATTGGCTCGTGATGCTCACCTTGTATTCAGGGAACTGAGCCTTCAACCCCTCCAGCAACTGCTCTGCACGCTTGACCTTTTGCTCAAGAAGCGTGTTATCCGGCATGCTGAACGCAAAGCTAATTTTTACAGTACCGCGCGGGTTACTTTGTTGCATCATCCCAAAACGCATCGCAGACGAACCATTCGGATTATCCGAAAGGGCTTCGGCAGCTTCATGCACAAATGACAATTCTTCCAGGTGAATATCGCCGCCCATTGCCGCCTTCAGGCGCGCAAGAATGGGGGCGAGATTGACCGTGTTCAGCTCCAGCATTTCTTTGACGGCCATTGCCGAGCGCACAACTGCAGGCTGGATAGGCAGCTTATCAAATTCAGCAGTCTCGCGTTCGTATTCACGTTCTTGCAGCGACTTCTGGTTTTGCTTTTGCGCAATTTCGCCCTGCGTTCTGCTGTAGCCGATATAAGACTCGACGCTAAGACCCGTAAAGCCGACAACACCCAGCGCCAGAATAAGGCTGCCGATACCGGCGGCTAGACGCGGCGCCATGACGCGGTGCAGGCTGGGCACGCGTACCGGCAATTTCAGGCGGCCGTTTTTGCTTATCCATGCCGCATGCAGCGCATCGGCGAAATTGTTTTTTTCGTTGCCGCTGGCCTTGACACCGATATGGCGCATCGCCTCGTTCAGGTTCAGGCACTGGAAATGAGACACGCCCATTTCGGACGGCTTGAAGAACTGCTTTTCAATGTCACCGCAAATGATGACGACATCAAGGCCATCTTCGGGCGAGTAGCCGAAACGGGAAATGTAATTCGTCGTCGCCTTGAATTCGCGCACAGCGTCTTCGACCCAGCCCGGGCCGCTCGGCCCCGCATCAGATGTCGGTGTCAGACGTGTCAGCGCCAGATTGCCGTCCTTGACCACGACCTGACGCAACCCGCCCGTTTCGTGCTGGCCGACCAGAAGCGCCCAGCGCGATTTGCGTCCCTTGCCGGCGAAAACTTTTTCCGCAAGTTCGGATACCAGCGCGGACGATTCAACCGGCAAAAGCCCGAAGCCGCCGATGGCGACGCCGGCATCGGTCATGGCGTTTGATACACGGTCAACCTGTTCGGTTTCCGGCAAGGCGACAAAAAGATAGGACGGCGCGATTTTGGCCGTAGCTGACGCGCGGCCGAATTTCTTTTTGGGCGGTTTGATTTCCAAAGACGCGCGGATGGGATAGGCAGGGAAAGCCAACTCCAGCTTGCGCTTCACATAGCGCGGGCGGTCGATAGGCGACAGCTTCGGGATATTGTCTTCTTTGCGGTAGGTCTGGTCATTGCCGTCAAATAAAACGGTGACGGCGCGCCCGACGCTTTTATCCGCCAGAATATCGGCCAACTGGTCTTCGAAGTTCGGGACTTCCCATGAAATCGACGTTTCGCGTTCCATACCCAGACGCGACGACGGGGCGTAGAGAGTGACGCCCTCGCCCCCGACCATCAATACGCGACGACCTCTTTTGAAACCCACCATCGTCAGACACCCATCTTTCCGAAACTGTCATAGACCGGACCGAAGACCGCCGCGGCAATCCACATGATGATACCGCCGAGAATAACCGTCAGCATCGGCTCAATCATCGCAATCATGCCATCGACGGCTTCGTTTACGTCTTTGTCGTAGAATTCGGCGACCTGTTCGAGAACGCCCGTCAGGTTACCCGATTCCTCACCGATTTTAATCATGCGCACGACCAACGAGGGGAACTCGCCGGAGTTGTTGAGCGCCTGCGAGATGGGACTGCCTTCCTGCACCTGCGTGCGCACGTTTTCGAGCGCCTCGGTAATGACAAGATTGGTCGACGTTTTTTTTGCCGCATCAAGGCATTTCAGAATTTCAAGACCGCTGCTGAACAAAACCGCGAAGGTCTGGCAGAACATCGAGAGCGAAATTTTGCGGATAACCGGCCCCATCACAGGCAGGTGCAACGCGACGTAGTCCGTGCGGTAGCGGAAGCCTTCGGATACCGCACGACCGATACGCATAATCGCCATAACAGCCACGATAGAGCCCAAAACATGCGCCCAGTAATTTACAACGAATTCGGACGTCGAAATAAGCGCAAGCGTAATACCCGGCAGTTCCTGACCAATGTTTTTAAGGAAGCCCACGACCTCCGGCACGACGTAACCCATCATCAAACCGACGACGCCTATAACAACCACGATAAGAATTTTCGGATAGCGCGTGGCCTTTTTAATCTTGGCCGACATCGCGTCCGTCCATTTCAGATGGCGGATAACCTGCGCGAAAGAGCTGGTCAGGTTACCCGTTTCCTCCCCCGCGTTCAGAAGCGAGATGAAAATCGGCTGAAAAATCATCGGGTGTTTTGCAAGCGCGTTCGACAGCGACGAGCCGGAGGATACTTCGGAGTACACATCCCCCATGATGTCGCGCAGGCGCGTGGATTCTGCCGTATCGCGCACGTCGGAAAGCGCGTCGAGCAGGGGAACACCCGCCTTTTGCAGCTGTTCAAGGTGAACGAACATCTGGATAAGGTCGCGGGTTTTGACTTTGGCGGCTGTCAGGGCGGCAAGTTTACCGACCTTTTCGTTCATTTCCTTGCAATCCAGCAGGTTCATGCCGGTTTCTTGCAAGCGGTTGAACAGCTCGGATTCATTGGCAGCCGTGACCACCCCGCGGACGGGACGGCCTTTTGCGTTGATTGCCTTATAACTATACTTAGGCATGTGTCCTTGAACCAACTATTCAGACATAGAAAAGACGCCGCACGGAATGCGGGGCGCGCTTTCTACAGATACAACAAATATAAAAGGAAACCAAGTACTTGTCGCGGCGCGGGGGATGTTTTACATGCGGTCGGCGAAATTGAGCGTCTGGCGCACGGATTCAAGCGTGGTCGTGCCTTCGTATATTTTCAAAATACCGTCGTCGAGCATCGACTTGAACCCCTTGGTACGCGCAAGCTTTTTCATCGCAGACTTATGTGAACCCGAAGCGACCACATCGTCCATTTCCTCGTCGAAATACAAAATTTCAACGCAGGCAACACGGCCTTTGTAGCCGGTATTATTGCACTCTGGGCAGCCGCCCGGATGGAAAACGGTGGGCGGATGGTTCGGGTCAATCGGGTTGCCGTCAGGCCCGTCACGCAGCAGCTGGCATTCTTCCGGCGTTGCGGGTTTGGAAACCTTGCACTTCGGGCACAGCTTTCTGACAAGACGCTGGGCGAAAGTTGCGATAATCGCGCCCGCGAGCATCCCGGGCTGCATGCCCATATCGACCAGACGCGGGATGGCGCCGAAACAGTCGTTGGTGTG
>DDBY01000076.1:5972-10754 GCA_002334985.1 Micavibrio sp. UBA2020 | reverse complement strand
TCCCCGAAGCCAAGGCCGGCGCCTTCGCGCACATGGGTCTGGCGGATAAGGCCGAGGGAATATTCCACCGGGTCTTCCAGCGTCTGGATGTTCACGTCGGGCGTGTTCACGGCGTTCAGCATCGAATAAAGCGTCGTCGTTTTACCCGAACCCGTCGGACCCGTCACGATGATGATGCCTTCGGGACGTGCCTGACATTTTTTAATAAGCTTCATGTTGTGTTCGGAGAAGCCCAGCTTGTCGAGCGGGACGATAGAAGCGCTTTTATCAAGAACACGCAGAACGATGTTTTCGCCATGCACGGTAGGCAGCGACGACACGCGGAAGTCAGCCTCGCGGCCGCCGACGTTCAGGTTGAAGCGGCCGTCTTGCGGCATCAGTTTATCGGCGATGTTCATCTCCGACATGATTTTCAGGCGCTGGCCGATACCGCTCCAGTATTCCTTGTGCAGCGTATGCACGGTGATAAGATCGCCGTCCACGCGGTAGCGCAGGCGGATAAAGCTTTCTTCCGGCTCGAAGTGCAAGTCGGACGCGCCCATTTTCACCGCCTCGAACACCAGCGCGTTCACAAGGCGCACGATGGGGTGGCTATAGGCTTCGTCTTCGCTCAGCGTTTCAAGGTTGGTCTTGGCCGAAGCGGCATCGCCCGCCAGCTCTTTCAAAATTCCGTCGATGGACGTGGTGACGCCGAAAGATTTGTGGATGGTATCGGCCAGAATTTCCGGCGGGCAAACCAGCGTCGTAATCGCGCAGCCGCGCGGCAAAAGCTGTTTCAGCCTGTCGAGCGCGACAACGTCATAAGGGTCGGCCATCGCCATGACGGCGGTATTCTTCGCCTTATCGACGGTGACGGGCAGCATCTGGTATTTCAGCGCGTCTTTTTTAGAAATCAGCTCGAGCGCGGCGGGGTCGAGCATGGTTTTTTTCGGGTCGAACTGCTGAAGACCCGTCGATTCCGCAAGGAAGGACGAGAGGACTTCGGAGCTGATAAAACCCATATCGACCAGAATTTCGCCAATCAGGCGCGTCGAGCGCTGCTTTTCGTAGAGCGCGACTTTAAGCTGGTCTTGCGTAATCAAACCCTGTTCGACGAGGCGGTCGCCGATACGTTTGTTTTTGACATCGCCGCCGGCAGGCAAATTGGCGGTCAACAAATTAATACCCGCCGCAGCGGTGGCAGCAGCATCTGCAGGCGCGGGAGGCTTTTCAAGCTCCAGCGCAGGCTTGGCGGTGGCAACATCTGCGTCATCAGGCGTCATGCTCAATCCTGAAAGGTCGTTAGGCGACATGTCATACGACTCGCCTGCCGCTTTTCCCGCTTTGTCTTTGCCGGCCTTGTCTTGTGCCGTGTTATTGCTGAACCCCATCTTCAAAGTTTTCCTGCCTCCTCAAGCTAAAGCATGGCACAGAATGGTTAACAAAGACGCAATAAAATGCTGTTTTTATTATGAAAATCAAATATCTGCATGAATTTTCTAAGCTCTTGCCGCATGCCGTGGCCCCTTCGGCAGAATTGACAAGGCGGCATAAATACCTATTTTCTGGTTTTTATTGAACTAGTGTCTTTTGAAAGACGAATCAAGCGGTTATGGCTGCCAGCTGGCTATTTTCCGGAATATAAAATAAACTAACCCCTTTTCCGGCACTGTTTCCGGCAAAACAAACAAATAAAGGCGATGCCCATGACCGCACCCAAGTCCGAAACCAAGCCCGCCGCCGCCCCGAACAGCGGCTGGCGCAAACGCGCAGGCGCCCTGCTTCTGGCTTTCGGCGTCTCCGGCGCCGCCGCGCAGCAGGAGGCCGAAGGCGCCGTGCCCGATGCGCCCGTGCCGCCCACCCCCGCTATCGGCGCTGTTGAGACGCTTTGGAAAACCAATGTGGTCGATGCGGTCATCCGCCTGCGCACCTGCCCCGAAAGCGGGCTTTGCGGCACGCTGCACTGGGTCAATCCGGAAGACCGCCGCGCGTTTGATTATTTCGGCGACCAAGACACCAAAAAAACTTTCCGTCCGACGCGCGAGGATATCCTCGGCCTTTGCGATTACAAACCGCGCATGCAGTTCAATCAGGTCGCCCCGAACAAATGGGAAGGCAGGCTGGAAATGCGCGGCCGCGGCGTGACCGTCAACATGGAAGCCACGCTTGAAAATGAAAACCAGCTGAAGGTTGTGGCATCGAAGGCTATTTTCAGCGAGCGCGACACATGGACGCGCGTCGCGGAAAACGACCCGCGTTACCCGCGCTGCACCCGCTAAGCACCCCACAAAAAACCCCGTAGAAAGAATTCACCGACATGAGCACCGCAACGCAATCCGCCCCTCAGGCAGCCATGACACTTGACGACATCCGCCAGCTTGCCACGCGCGAGCTGCCGCCCTTGTCGTCACAAGTCGCACCTGCGGGCGCTGCCGCCCTTGGCAGTCTTGCGCCGCTGCGCCAATGGCTGGCCGATGTGCAGGGCAAGGCGCAGCCCGCACTTGTCCATCCGCGCATCGCGCTGTTCCTCAGCCGCTATGGCTTAGAGGGCGAAACGCAGGGCGATTTGCATTTGCTGAGCGCCGCGCTGGCCAAACCCGCGCATCCGCTTTCCGCGCTTGCGCGCGACATGAACGCGGATTTTCAGGTCTATGAGCTTGACATCGACAACCCGAGCGGCAACCCCGCCACCGGCAACGCGCTTTCCGAACAGGAAGCCCTGCAGGCGCTGGCCTATGGCATGATGGCGGTGCAGGCCGGCATTGATTGCCTTGCGCTGGCGCTGCCGAACCCTGCCGTGCCGCACATCGCCGCGGCGTTGCATGCCGCGATGGCGCAAAAGCAGGATGCACTGAGCGCGCTTTTGGCCGTCGGCAGTTTTGATATTGCCGCCGCGCTTGGTGCCGCCATCGCCGCGCGGCTTGCCAAAGCGCCCGTCATTCTGGACGACAGCGCGGAAATTATCGGCGAGATGATGCAAAGCTTCGGCGCAGACAGCGCCGCGCATATCCGCCGCGCGCGCGGCATTATCGCCGATGACATGCGCCCGCAGCCCGCGCTGCGCGCCGCCCTGGCGCTGAGCCTTTTGCGCGCGCTGGCCAAAGCGGCGTAACACAAAAAAATAGACAATAAAAAAACGCACCCCGTAAGGAGTGCGTTTTTTTATTTTAGTTTAATGCGACGTGATTAGAACACATCGCCGCCGATGCCGCCGTTACCGGGCGGTTTGGGCGGTTTCGGGCCTTTGGGGCCGGGCAGCAGTTTGGGCGGTTTCGCCGGCGCTGCACCCTTGACCAGTTCCAGTTCGCCCTTCGCATCGACTTCGGCGCGGAAGGTGGAATTGGCGGCTTCGGCAAATTTATTGAACAGTTGCAGGAAGCGGGCATCCAGTTTTTTATCCGCACCCCAGACAGCCTGTGCATCGGCGAAAAGCTCCTGCTCCTGACCGGGCGGCAACATGACACGCGCGAAGGGGTTTTTGGACGCCTTCTCGATAGCCTTGGTTGCGACATCCATATCGGTCAGCGCACGCACGATGAAAGCGCGCTTGGTATCGGCGCCCGCTTTTTTCAGGTTCTCGCTGCGTTCGGTCGGGTAGGCGTCGATATGCGCGACTTCCGCAACCAGACCGGCAACGGTGCCACCGAATTTCTTTTCGATGTTTTCGTAGTCGATGGGGGAGCGTACGCAATCCACCAGCATGACCGCCGCCAGAACTTCGGGCGATGCGCCGTCGGAATTCTGGTGCAATTCGCGCGCAGGGCCTGCACGCTTGGTCGTGAACATTTCAAGCAGGCCTTTTTGAATCATGGGGCCGAGGGCGCTCATTTGCATCTGGCGCTGCTTTTCGAGGTTCTTTTTCTCTTCCTCGTATTCAGCTTCGCTCATCGCGCCGCCCTGCTTCAGCATGTCCAGTTCCATTTTCTGCTGGTCGAAAATCATGCCGACCTGCTGCTGGACATTTTTGAGGGCTTCTTTTTCACCGGCAAGCGCGTTCGTCTTGCTGTAGTTGAAGGCGTCTTCCACCAGCTTGTTCTGGGGGAGGCCCGAATCCTTGAATTCCATCTGCGTTCTCCTCGGATGCTCTGTGTGTGAGTCTTTTTTTGTCTTTTTTGTGTCCCAAATGGATAGCATTGTTTTACGCAAAACACAAATACGTCAAATTGTTTCACAATTACGGAAAATATTAACGCAGGCGCGTTATTCGCCAGCCTGCAAAAGCGTGCCGTGACGGCGGGCATCATTGAACGCCCAGCCCAGAACCGCGGCGCCAATCGCCATATAGACGAGGTTCAGGCCAAAAGCCGTCCACATATAATGCGGAATGAATTCGCCGCGCATGGTGAGGGCGCGCAGCCCTTCGAATACATGCAGCGCCGGAAAGGCCTGCCCGACCTGCTGCATCCAGAGCGGCAGGACGTCCGGCGTATAATAAACCGCGCAGAACGGCGCAAGGGCGAAGGTCGTCATCCACGCCAGACTTTCCGCGCCCGGCCCCGCCTTGACCAGCATCGCCGTAATCAAAAGCCCCAGCCACCAGCCCATGAAAACCAGATTGAAAAAGAACAAGAGCAGCGGCAGCCCCATGTCGAAAACCGAAAAACCGTAAAACGGCACGGCCAGAAGCGCGGCGGGAATAGCGCCCACCAGCGCACGGCAAAGACTCACCAGCATAATTGCGCACATCCATTCGCCCGGACGCAGGGGGCTGACAAACAAATGCCCCATGTTGCGCGCCCATATTTCTTCCAGATAGGCAATCGACAGGCCAACCTGCGTGCGGAACAGAATATCCCACAGCAT
>DDBY01000076.1:4107-5633 GCA_002334985.1 Micavibrio sp. UBA2020 | reverse complement strand
AAAAAGCGGCTGACAAAACCCCACAGCACCATCTGCACCGATGGCCAGTACATGATTTCAAGCAGGCGCGGGGCGCTGCGGCTCAGGATATAAAAATGGCGCAGCCAGACGGCGTAGATGCGGGAAAGCGAACCTTGGGGCATCATGCGGCTTCCCCTTCCGGCGATTCAGGGTCGGGGTGATGCGGCGCGGGCGCCGCCGATGTGCCGCGCGCGACATCAAGGAATACTTCTTCCATGTCCTTGCGGCCGTAACGTGCGACCAGCTCCGCCGGATTGCCGCGGTCAACAATGCGCCCGCGTTTCATCATCAGCACGTTGTCGCAAAGACGCTCCACCTCTTTCATGTTGTGGGACGCGAGCAAAATCGTCATGCCCGTGCGCTTGCAGTAATCCTGCAAATAGGCGCGGATGCGGTCGGCCGTGTCGGGGTCAAGCGACGCCGTGGGCTCGTCCAGCAGCAAAAGCTCCGGCGCGTTGACCAAAGATTTCGCCAGCGATGCGCGCGTCTGCTGCCCTGCCGACAATTTGCCCAGCCCGCGGTCGATAAATTCACCAAGGTCGAGCTCTTCTGCCAGCTGCGCGATGCGCTTTTCCAGCGCGGGCACACCATAGAGGCGGCCATAAATGCGCAGGTTTTCACGCACCGTCAGTTTTTTGGGCAAATCCACATAGGGGGACGAAAAATTCATGCGCTGCAAAGCGCGGAAACGGTCGCGTGCCATGTCGTGGCCGAGCATGTGCACGCTGCCCGACGTCGGCAAAAGCGCGCCCAGAAGCATCGCAATCGTGGTTGTTTTACCTGCGCCGTTGCCGCCCAGAAGCGCGGTCACCCCGCCCGGCATCACGTCGAAGGTAATACCATCGACGGCACGGACGGATTTATATTCCTTGACCAGCGCGCGGACAGAGATAGCCGGGGCAGAAACAGCAGGGGCGGGAGAGGAGGACAAGATTACTTGTCCTTGTCTTTATCTTTCTTGCGGAAGCTGTCGAGGGATACGACTTCGCCTTTTTTCTTTTGCTTGTCATCCTTGTCGAGGTCGAGCTCTTCGGCATCGAAGCGGATGTCTTCGTCGTCTTCCTCGCTCAAGGGCTGGAATTGCAGCGCGAAGTTGACGGACGGGTCGGCAAAAATCGTGATGGCGGACAGCGGAATAGTCAGGCGCTCCGGCACGTTGTTGAAGCTGAGCATGACCGAAAAGCGGTCTTCGTCAACTTCAAGGTCATAGAACTGGTGTTGCAAAACGATGGTCATTTCGCCCGGATAACGCTCGCGCAGGTAATCCGGCAGCTTCACGCCGACGTGGTCGGTGTGGAAGGTAATATAGAAATGATGGTCTTCGACCAGCCCGTCTTCGACGACTTCCTTCAGCGCATGGCGCACAACGCCGCGCAGGGCGCGTTCGACCATTTTGTCATAGCGAAATGCTTCTTCGTGATTACGGGCCATCCTGATTCCTGCCGTTTTTTGTTTTTTTAATACTTTAAAGATTGCGCCGCCGCCTGTCACGGGGTTTTCAAGGG
>DDBY01000076.1:515-3752 GCA_002334985.1 Micavibrio sp. UBA2020 | reverse complement strand
AAAAAGAAAATGGGGCAGTTCTGTTGCTAGGCCTGCCCCACGCCCCACCTATATCCGCAAAGATACAGGGATTGTATCATTTGGCACTCAGGCCGCCATTAGGCAGCGAGAGCAACCGGTGCTACGGTGTTATCGTTAGCATTTATAAAAGTAGCCCGATAACGGCGGAACAATGCCGGACGAAAGCAACCATCTTTACTACGCACGTCGATCCTATTTCGGCCCCATACCGGCGCGGGCTTTTCGCAAAGCAACCGCAAACTGGATAATTGGTGGAGCCGCCGGGTACCGCCCCCGGGTCCGTATCGCCTATTCCACAGCGCGTTTATCGTCATAGTCGGTTTGACCCGACAATTCCTATTATAGGGCATCCCGCCCGCATTTCCAATATTTTAAAAGAAATCCAATGATTTAAATGATTTGACGCAGTGCAGCGGGCGTTTTTGCTTGGGGCTGGGCGGCCATAAGGTTAGAATAATACCAAATTTAGGGAAATTATGGTCGAACCTGTCAAAAAAGAGCCCGCAGAGGATACGGAATTGCGCGACGGCAAAAACGCCGCCAGCGATGCCCCCTGCGCGTCCGAAGCAGCCGCCCCTGCGGAAAAAAGCCCCGAAGACATCGCCCGCGAAGAACAACAGCGCGCGCAGATGGTGCAGCAGCTGACCACCGTCGATGGCTGGATGGAGCGTCTGCACGACCCCGCACTGGGCGGCGTCGGCCTTGCTTTTCTGAAAGCCGCGGGCAGTGTTCTCAAGCGCGAGGACATCGATTTTCAAATGAAGCCGAGCGCCGGCTACCACTCTTTCATCTACCCGCCCAAACCGGGGCAGGACAGTTTCAGCAACTATGTGCTTTACGGTGCCGAGGCGCTTGAAAATGCCGAACGCCTGATGGGCGCGCGTACGCATGAATTCGTGCATGCCCTGCAATACCAGACCGCCGCCGCGCTGCATGCCGACCCGTTCAACGCCGCGACGAACATCATGGTATCGCCCTATGATTATCTGCTGCGCAAGGAACGGCTGGAGCAGGACGCCTACGTCAAGGGCGCCTGGCTTTGCGCGCTGGCCGCTGCCGATGCCCCGGATATTGTCAAGGTGATGGAAAGTTCCCCCCTGCCCGTCAGCACGTTTCAAAACATCCGCGCGCAAAGCGCCGACCTGACGGATGCGTTTGAAAAAGCGGCGCGCGATTGCCGCAACCTTCTGGGCGTATGGACGAAGGACGCGGAAAAAACCGTCATCGCCGACGAATGGCACGCCCGCGCGATTGACGAATACGAGCGGATGATGAAATACCGCCACGACAATTTGCAAGCAGGCGAAGCGCTGACGTTTGTGCGCATGGACGGCGCGGATATTCTTGAAATCGGCGCGTCTTTCGGCCCCAATACTTTCGGTGCGGATGCGCACAACAAATCGCTGACGGAGATTGAAAACCTCTCCCCCGCGCACGCCCAAAAAATTGCCGAGATTGAAAAGAAATACGGCATCACCCCGCGCGATAACCTGCCGACGCTCAGCGAAGCTTTCGCCGCCGCCGGCACCACGCGCGCGGATTTCATCGCACATTCCAAAGCCTACAAGGGCGCGGCTGCCTCCGCTGAAAAAAACACGCCCGCAAACGACACCGCGCCCGCGCAGCAGCAAAACACAGGCCCGCGCCCGGGCGCGCCCGCGCCGTGAGCGTTTTTTAATCCGCGCATTTCTCAAAACGGATGATTGTTACAGATAAAGGTCGCTACCGTGTTTGCGGCGGTGCTGCTGCTGTTTGCGGTTCATGGCTTTGTTAACATCCTTCACCAGCGGCGGCACTTTTGCGGCGGCCTGAAAAAAACGGTGCGCCAGACGCACGGAAAGCGCCCTGTTTTCAAGATGCGCCCGCATTTCGGGCGATGCCAGATAATTCGGATTGTTTCCATTCGCCGCGTCAAACCCGCGGCCGAGTTTATCGATAACGGCCTCCAGCGCCGTATCAATGCCCCGGATTTTCGGCACCTTCGGCGCGCCCTTGCCGGCGTAGGGCTTGAATTCGGTTTTGAAATCGACGGGTGTGACCTTCGCAAGGCCGAGGGTGCTGCCCATCCGGCGCGATGCCGTTTCACCGTAAAATGTGCCGTGCGCCGCACCCCAGCGGGCAAATTCGCTGGCCAGCATCAATTCGCGCGCGGGGAAAGTCGGGGTTTTCATGCCTTCTTCGTAATACCAGTTCGCGGTTTCCTGACGCTCCGACGCATACTGCCATGCGCTTGCGTCGGCTTCGATAAGGGCGACCTGAATCATATATTCGGCAAAGCCGCGCGCCACCGTGGGTATCATGCCCTGTTTGTCCTGCCAGCCATGGCGGATTTCGTGCACCAGCATCGGCAAGGCAACCGCCGGATTATTCGCATAGCGCGCGCCCAGACCGACAACCCCTGTGCCCATGGTGTAATAGGCACCCGCATTGCGCAGGCTGTGGTCGATAAAAAATTTCATGCCGTTTTCTTCGGCCCATTTAAAAGCCTCCTGCGTCACCGGGGCGGAGGCAGCGGCGAAAAGCATTTTCAGGCGTTTCTGGTCGGCGGCTTCCTGCACGGGGTCGCGCTGCGCCATAAAAGCATCAAAGCCGCGCTGGTCCCAGACGACTTTGGTTTCGGTATCCTGAAAAAGGGCATGCGGCATGGGCTGAATTCCTTGAATGGAGTATATTTTCATAACGCAAAGCCCCTGTCAAGCGCGCGGGATGTTTTTAGCGCCCAAGTTTTGCCCCGCGTTTTGCCCCGGGTTTTGGTTGAAATCGCCCGCCCAGTTCGGGCATGCTGATTTTATCGACGCGAAGCAGAAAAAGCGGGCAACACATCCCACAAATACCCGCCATAAGGGGAAAAAATGAAGCAATATCATGACCTGATGCGCCATGTGCTGGAACACGGCGTTTTTAAACAAAACCGCACCGGCACCGCGGCCTATAGCTGCTTTGGCTATCAAAACCGCTATGACCTGAGCGAAGGCTTCCCCCTTGTCACCACCAAAAAGGTGCATACCAAATCCATCATCCACGAGCTTCTGTGGTTCCTGAAGGGCGATACCAACATCGGCTACCTGAAAGACAACAAGGTCAGCATCTGGGATGAATGGGCGGATGAAAACGGCAACCTCGGCCCCGTTTACGGCCACCAGTGGCGTTCGTGGCCGAAACCCGACGGCAGCACCATCGACCAGATTGCGCAGGTTGTCGAAGACATCAAGAAAA
>DDBY01000076.1:0-238 GCA_002334985.1 Micavibrio sp. UBA2020 | reverse complement strand
CCCCGACAGTCGCCGCCATATCGTGACGGCGTGGAACCCTGCGGATATTCCGCAGATGGCGCTGGCGCCCTGCCACTGCTTTTTCCAGTTTTATGTGGCGGAGGGGAAACTTTCCTGCCAGCTCTATCAGCGCAGCGCCGATGTGTTTCTGGGTGTGCCGTTCAACATCGCGTCCTACGCGCTTTTGACCTTGATGGTCGCGCAGGTGACAGGGCTGAAGCCCGGCGATTTCGTGCAC
>DDBY01000055.1:4208-15001 GCA_002334985.1 Micavibrio sp. UBA2020 | reverse complement strand
GGCATCGCCGCCAAAGGCCAGCGCGTCGTCATCACCGCCGGCGTCCCCTTCGGCACCCCCGGCGCCACCAACATCCTGCGCATTGCGTGGGTGGAATGATTTATCGCCCCAGCATCTCTGCATTCTTCGAAATTAATAAATATTCAAAAAATTTAATCTGAGCGTTTTCAGCCGACAGAGGATATAAATGCCGAACATTCGCGACTTTGCCAAAGCCATTCGCCAATCCAGCGGTTTCCAAACCTGCGCACGCTTCGCGCCCGTTTTTTTTATTTCCGCCCTGCTTCTTTTTGTTTTTTCTAAACACAGGTTGCTTGGGACTCTGAGCGGCCTTCAACCTTTTTCTTCGGCTTTTCCTCCAGAATCCTACAGGGGTTATCCTCGACTTTTCGGGGGCGGACTCACTGTATTTTTCCTCACCTTCAGCTCCGGCATTCTGGCGACGCTTTTTTGCGAGGCAAAAAAGAAATGCGTGGCGATAACTTATGCTGCGGCTGTTTGCGTAATGCTGCTGGTGATAGCCGTTTCGCTGTCTCTGGGCAGCAGTTACACCACATATATGTTGATTTTCGCCGGACTGATACTTTTGTCCTTTCACATCGAACTCCGCGAAGACACGCGCTCAAATGAGCTTTTCTGGCAAAGCGCGGTCAGGGCTACATCCACGATACTCCATACCATCGTCTGGCTCAGCCTTGCCCCCGCTATATGTATTTTTTTTCTGAATTTTGCGAGCCTGCGCGAAAACGGCATGATAAACTACGCCGTCTGGTTTGGCTTCGCGCCGCTGCTTGTTGCGACTTCGGTCATATACGGCCTGTCGCTCATCCCTAATCTGCGGCAAGCCGCGCCGCTTGCCGATAAAGAAAATATATCCCTTAGCAAATCGACCACGTTCTTCCTTTCTTTGCTGCTTTATTCCGCCCTGTTCTGGCTGGCTTATGCCTATCTGTCTGTAGCCATCGGATTTTTCGACCAAACTTTCAACTTCGCACCTGCACACAAGCCTTACAAACTCATCCTTACCCCCGCGACAATAGCCACGCTCATGTGCGCCGCAACTTACTTTTTGACGCAGCCCTTAAGGCTTTCCGCGGGCCTGCGCGCGCGCATGGCACGCGCCCTCCCCTTTATGGCGCTGCCCCTTACATTCATCGGAATAAGCGTCGCCTGCAGCGAGATAGCCTCGGCACGCAGCGATGTGAATAGCGCGCTGCAGCTTGTGCTTTTGTTATGGGGCGGCGGCGTATTCGCAGGCATTATTGCCTTGCGCACGAAATTTCAAATCAAATGGCTATCTGCGTCGCTGGCTTTTATATGCCTTATATCTGCAATACCCGCCCTTTCGCCGCGCGATATGTTCTTTCATTATCATGAACAACGCCTGCTTTCCGCGGCAAAAGAAGCGGGCATGCTGGATTCTACAGGCCACTTCCGCCCCAATCAAATTTACACAGACATCGCCGTCGAAACAAAAAACAAGCTTCAGCTTCACATTGAAAAGCTCAAAGAAACAAAAAGCAAAGCTGTGACTGAATATCTCAATATTCAGCGGAGCCTCTGGCATAATGAAAAGAAAAATCCCGCAGCAGCTGCACCCGTTTTTATCCAGCCGCCGCGCCGCACAAGAACAATTGAAGCACCTGGCTTTGGAAAAGAGGCTTTGGCCGCAAACGGATTTGAATACATCATCCCCATTCAATACAATTTGGGGCATAGTGAAACATCACAGTCCGGGCCGAGAAAGTATTTACGCGGCGGCCTCCTCATTGAACAACGCTTGTTGAATACGGGTTTTTTGGAAATAAAGCTCGTCACCACCCCTGATGGCAATCCCCTCTCTTCGGTCGAATTTGACTTGTTAGGCCTCCTTTCAAAACAGCCTTTACCTACAGACGGAGGAACTCCAATACTTAACATAGAAAAAATAGCGGCAGAAAATGAACACCTTCGTACCGAACTTGATATAGGGGTCATAGAATATTCTTATCCCTCCCCACCGAAAGAGGGGGAAGACACCAAGATTAGGCTTATTGAAGGCCTCATCCGCCTCAGCATCAAGGACGCCGCCAACCAGCAGAAAGAAACCCCATGACCGCCAGCATCCTCCAGCGCTTCAACGTCGTTTATATGGCGCAGTTTATGGCGGATGCGGTCAGGCGGTTTCCGCTGCCGGCTGTTTTGTCTGCGGCGCTGTCGGTTATTGTGGTTGCGCAAATGCACAACCTTAAAATCATGTCCGACGATACGGCGCTGCGCACAGCGCTGTTTTGTATCGTGGGCTTTGTCACGGCGCTGGGCGCTGCGCTTTATGGCGAGGGGCACGGCACGGCGCGCGTGCGAATTTTTGCCGTCAGCGTTTTTGTGCTTTCGCTTTTGTTTGCCGCTATTTTCGTGCCCGCACATCTGGGGGCGGGGCAGGTTTTTCTTGCCGCCGCCACAGGGCTTTTTTTGCTGGTGTCGCCCTTTGCACGCCGCGCGGCCGGCGGCGATGCGGTTTGGGGGTTTGTTTATAACAGCGCACTCGCGGTTATTTTCGGCGGCATATCGACGCTTATTCTGGCGGGCGGGCTCTCGGCCATTCTGGCCAGCATCGGGTATTTGTTCGAAATTAAAATCAACCACAAGGTTTACGGCGATATTTGGGCGCTGGGCTGGTGTTTGTTTTTCCCGCTTTACGTCCTTGCGGGGGTGCCGCGCCAGCTGGATGCCGAAGGCAGCTGCGATATACCCGCGCCGGTATCGTTTATCGCCAATTACCTGCTGGTGCCGATGATGCTGGCCTATACGGGTATTCTTTATGCCTACGGCCTTAAAATCGCCGCGCAGTGGGAATTGCCGCGCGGCAACCTTGCCTATATGGTCACGGGCTTCGGCGCCATTGGTGTGCTGACGCATCTGGCGATTTTCCCGCTACGCACGCGCGGCACGATGCTTTTGCGGTTCTTTGACCGCGCGTTTTATTCCCTGCTGCCCGTGCCGCTTTTGCTTCTGGCTGTCGGTATCTGGACGCGCATCAATGATTACGGGTTGACGGAACAGCGCTATGCCATTCTGCTCTGCCTCGGCTGGCTGGCGGCCTTGGCGGCATTTAAAATCACGCGCGCGGATAAATTCCACATCAAGCATGTGCCGCTGGCGCTGGCGGCGCTGTGCCTTGCGGCGTCTTTCGGCCCGTGGTCGGCGGCGGATGTGTCGCTGCAAAGCCAGTATGCGCGCCTTGAACAACACCTGCAAAGCGCGGGCGTTCTGGGCGCGGATGGCAAAGTGCAAAAAGCCCCCGGAAGTGTTTCATTTGAAGAGCGCCGCGCTATCAGCTCCATCCTCGAATACCTGCGCGGACGCAGCGCGCTGGCGCGGCTGGAGCCGTGGGTAACGCCGGTTGCCGAAACCCTGACCGACGCCGAAAGCGGGAAATATCACACCGGCATGGAGATAAAAGGCGACAAGAAAACCACCGCCGCAATGCTCCGCTGCGACACACGCGGCCGCTGCCCGCACCAGTACAGACTGCCGCAGGAAATCATGACGGCATGGGGCATGGAATATGTATCCCGCTGGAGCACGCGCGAAGACACTGTCATTTACGTCAACATCGCCCGCCACAACATCGGCGGGCAGGCGCTGCGCGTTGCCGGATACGATTACATGATGCAGGGCTGGGTATCGGAGAACCGCGACAAGGGCGGCACCCGCCCCATCGGCCGCGCGCTGCCCAAAGGACACAAGGCCTTTATCGACGGATACCGTTTTTATCTGACGGATGAAAACGATGCCGCGATTGATATCATGTCGGGAGATAGCGTGATTGATACCGCCACCCTGCCGATGAATGCAGCGGTCGAAAGAATGCTGGCGCTTGAAACAAGAAATCTGCCGGACGACAAGGCAGACATGGCCGTTGTGGAAGGCGCGGGCAAAATGCTGCGCGCGGAGTTTCGCCTGTCGTCGTTCAATTACAAAAAACCGGAAAAAGAAGGCGACAAGGGCCGCGTGCAAAGCGCGAACGGCATTTTGCTGTTCAGCCTGAAGGGCGAATAAACCGGAAAATCAGGAATTCGCGCCCGCGGGCAGGCGGTGCAGCCACCAGTTGGTCGCGTTGATGGAGAATACGGGCTGATAGCGCGAAACCTCCGCCGCGTGACGCAGGCGCTTGTCCTGGTTGTCGAGGACGAAGGTGCCTTCCTCCGTATATACAATCAAAATCGCATGGGCGATGTTTTTGATTTTATCCTGCACGATGGCAATGCGCAGCTGGTCGGTCGTAAAGCCAAGCGCGCGCAGGGATGCATATTTCGCAATCGCGAAATCTTCGCAATCGCCCCCCTTGCGGAAGAATTCAATCGGCGTCGCCCACTGGTCGGACTTGCCGTAGTTTTTGATGTCTTCGACATAGCTAATCTGGTTGATATAGGTATTCACTGCCGCAACTTTTTCGCGCGCGGAGGCGCCTGCCAGCGATTGCAGCTGCGCTTTCCACGCCTGCATCTGCATGTCGCCGCCTGCGGTTTTCATTTGCTGTTCGAAACGCGCCATGACCGTCGTCCATTTGGTGAAGGACGAGATGTCGTTGGAGCGGATTTCCATCGAGCCGAAAAGTTTCGGCCGGTCGAGTTTTTTAAGCGCCGGCTGCGAAGCGGCGGGGGAAAAGGCCGCGGCAAGACGTACCGCCGTGCCGCCGTCATCCGCGCGCGCCGACGACGTGGGCGTGAAAGTTTGCAGCATGAAGGCAACGCCCGCGGCGGAAGTTTTAATGCACCACTGCTCCGCCAGCTTGCGGTACAGCTGCGTGGCGCTGACATAACCTTCGTCAACCAGAATACGGCCAAGGGGCTGGCGGCGCTGCGATTGCAGCGCCAGTGCCTTTTGCAAATTCTCTTCGGTCAAAAGCCCCGCGCCGACCAGCAAATCACCGAGGCGGTAGGTGCGGAACGAACCGCCCACGCGGCGGATGAACCCGCGGCGGTGCGGGGTATTGGGCACCCGCTCGGCGGCAAGCGCACGGCCTGCGCAAATGGCTGAGATGTCTTGGCTTTTCTGCTGGTTCGGGGTGGTCTGCAACATCTCGCTTGCCTCTTGCCCTTATTTATGGCCGGATACCCTCGGCTTTATTTATGGCCGGATATTCCGGCTGTTGCCCGAATATGACAGTCCCTATTATTATGCATAACCGTTAACAACTGGTGAACGCGGGGCTGATTTTGGCTTGAAACCACTTATGGAATATGTTAAAAACGGGCAACAATATTATAAGGCGTCCCCATAGCAGCCGGGCAATCGCCGGCAAGGCATGAAATATGACTGAACATCAATACCTTATCGAATCCCTGCCCCAGTTCAAAACCGCCCGCGTGCTGTGCATCGGCGATGTGATGATGGACCGTTTCGTTTATGGCAGCGTCGAGCGCATCTCGCCCGAGGCGCCGATTCCGGTTTTTCTGGTCGATAACGAAAAACACATGCTGGGCGGCGCGGGCAACGTGGTGGCGAACATCGCGGCGCTGGGCGCGGGCGAAACCACCCTGCTGGCCGTTACGGGCGACGATATCAACGGGCGCGAGGTTGCCGCGCAGCTGGCGTCCATCGGCGTGAAGGCCGCCCTTGCCACCGCCAACGACCGTTTCACCACCGTCAAAAGCCGTTTTGTCAGCGGCGGGCAGCAGATGCTGCGCGTGGACCGCGAAAAATCGCAGGCCATCGGCAAGGATGTGGAGGCCGCATTGCTGGCCTCCGCCGAAGCCGCCATGGCGGATTGCGGCGTGGTTGTTCTGTCCGACTATAACAAAGGTGTCCTGACCGACAGCCTGATTGCCGGCATCATCGCGATTGCGCAAAAGCACGGCAAGCCCGTGGTGGTTGACCCCAAAGGCACGAACTTCGCCCGCTATCGCGGCGCCACCGTCATTACACCGAACCGCAAGGAACTTGAAACCGCCACCGGCATGAAAGCCGCCAGCGACGACGATGTACGCGCGGCTGCGATGAAAATTATTATCGATTGCGGCGTTGATGCCGTTCTCGCGACCCGCAGCAAAGACGGCATGTCGCTGGTATCGGCAGACAAGCCGCCCGTGCACATCCCCGCCAACGTGCGCGAGGTTTTCGACGTATCCGGCGCGGGCGACACCGTGATTGCCGCCTTCGCCACGGCAATTGCGGCAGGTGTGCCCATGCTGGCCGCCGCTGAAATCGCCAATATCGCCGCGGGCATCGTTGTCGGCAAAATCGGCACCGCCACCACCCGCCCCGAAGAAATCATCGACGTTATCAGGAGCAGCCAGATGTCCCCCGCCGCCGGATATGATATCACCGCCAAAATCATGAACCGCGCCGCCATCAGCGAAGCCGCCGACAAGCAGCGCGCCCTTGGCCGCAAAATCGGCTTCACCAACGGCTGTTTCGATTTGCTGCATCCGGGGCACCTCTCGACCCTCGCGCAGGCGAAAGCGACCTGCGATTATCTGGTCGTCGCCATCAACAGCGATGCATCGGTCAAACGCCTGAAAGGCCCCACACGCCCCGTGCAGGATGAACACGCGCGCAGCCTGATTTTGTCGGCGCTGGGCATGGTCGATGCCGTTATCGTTTATGACGAAGATACACCCATTGAAACGCTGAAAGCCGTGAAGCCCGATTTCCTTATCAAGGGCGGACAATACAAGCTGGAAGAAGTCGTCGGCTATGACCTTATCACCAGCTGGGGCGGACAGGTCGTGCGCGCCGATATGGAAGACGGTTTCAGCACCACCAATACCATCGCCAAGATGGCAGGGTAAAGCGCTGCATGATGGAGCGCGCGCGCCGCAAACCGCCGGCCACGCGGCTTTACGCCGCTGCCGCAAACGCGCCCGCCACATGCCTTGTCGCCGACAGCCCGCACAGCGGGCGCAAGTACCCCGATGATTTCAATTATGCCGTCACGCTTGGCGAACTCCGCCAGGCCGAAGACGCGCATGTGGACAGGCTGTTTTCTTTTCTGCCTGCGCTGGGCGTGCCGCTGCTCACGGCGCGTGCGCCGCGCTCTTACGTCGATGCCAACCGCGCCGACAGCGTCAGCGCCGCCTGGATCCGCGCCGAAGCCAAGGGCGAAAACCCAGATTACACACCGCAAGAAGGCGGGCTCATCCGCAGCCCCGCAACGCCGCGGCATACTGCGCCCGTTTATAGCCGTACCGTGAAACTCAGCGAGGCGTTTAACCGCGTCAGCACCTATCACAAGCCCTATCACGCGCGGCTGGCCGCGCTGATAGACAAAACGGCAAAGGCGCACGGCAGCGTGGTGCATCTGAATTTGCATTCGATGCCATCGACCACGCACCGCGGCACGCGTAAAAGTAAATACGACATCATCCTCGGCACCCGCGACGGGGAGACGGCAGACGACCATTACCTGCAAAAACTGCGCAAGCTGCTGGAGGCGAAGGGCTACAAAGTCGGGCTGAACGTGCCGGGTTTTCGCGGCGCGGAAATCGTGCGCCGCCACGGCAACCCCGCCGCGGGGCGCCACAGCATACAGGTTGAAATCAACCGCGCCCTTTATATGAACGAAAAAACCCTGCGCCGCCTGCCGCGCATGAAACAGCTGCAAACCGACCTTGAAGATGCGCTGCGCAGCTTTCGCACTTACTGCGACGCAGCATGCGCCTATGCGCAAAAATCCGCGCCGAAAAAGGATTCACCGCGCATTTGAATTTGACTCGCGCGGCGGTCGCGCCTAGCCTTTGAATATCTCAATCACACAGGGGTGGCCGTTATGACGGACAAACCTTCGCGCCTGAAAAGGCTGTGGAACATGCTGGGCGGAAAACATCCGCTTGAAAACAACGACGGCACGGTGACTACGCGTCACGGCCGCCACATTATTCCGTATAAAATGACGGTAAAAAACAACGGCGCCATCGACAGCAACCTGCCCGATGTACTGGCGCAGCCGCGTATGACAGAACTGCTCGCGCAAATGCGGCCGATGCTGCACGCCCCCGCGGGCGACAAATTTGTGCTGGATGAAACCACGGGCGATTTTTATCTCAAAAGCGATATTCAAAAAAACGGCGTGGACAAGGCAAAGCCGCTTGGCCAGATAGATGTCGAGACGGAGAAAACGCTGTTCTCCCTCGCGGCCGAAGAAATCTTGCAGGAGCGTGCGTTTGGCCCCCGTGCGCCACAATCGCCCACACTGCACGACGGCATGACCGGCACGGCGCATCCGCGCCGCCTGCCCGCCCCCAGACCGCCGCGCCGGAAATAGCATATCTATCAATATTTTAAGCCCCGCAGCCGGAGCGCACGCGGCGGCTTTTTTCCGTATCTGCACCTTGACACATTTATGTAAAAATGCGATATTCCTTGCGCCGCCGCGGTGTGCGCGGCCAAAAGCAAAAACAAGGATTTTCGTGTGACGACCCCGATGCCGCCCGATACGCCAAACGAGCCCGCAAAGCCCGCCGTCACCAGCGACACGCCGGTGATGATTGCTATCGGCGGGCTTTCCGGCAGCGGCAAGACGACACTGGCCTATGTACTGTCGCGCCAGCTGCCCAATACGGTCGTGCTTGATTCAGACGTGCTGCGCAAACGCATGCTGGGGCATAACCCCCTCGCCCCGCTGCCGGACGCGCTTTATACCCAGAGCCTGACGGAGCGTTTCATCAAATACGCCCGCGCCGAAGCCGTCAGCCAGATGGCACAGGGCAAAAACGTTATTGTGACAGGGCTTTTCAGCGATGAAGTCACGCGCAGCGGGCAAAAAGCTGCCGCCGAAAACGCGGGCTGCCGTTTCATCGGCATCTATCTCGACATTCCGGCGGCGCAGCTGTTCAAACGCATTGCGAACCGCCGCAACAATCCCTCCGACGCGCATGTCGGGGTTTTGCGCCGCCAGCTGAATGCGAAACCGTCGCAGCCCGGCACGGGCGAAGGCTGGCACATCGTGCGCGCGGACAAAAGCATCGACCGCACACTTCAGCAGACCCTGCGCGCCATCCACCGCCACGGCATGCCCGCCGCCGAGGCCGCGCCGAAGCCGTGGAAGCCCTTTTAAATCAATCCCCTGCGCAGCCGCACTTTTATTGACAGAATATACATATTGTCGTAAAAATGGGCCTATCCCTTTTCGCAGGAGATTCCGTAGCCATGCTTGACTGGCCGCCCGAAGATATGCGCCACACCGGACGCACGCCGCAGGAGCACATGCTCGCCGCCATCGCCGCGGATGACCACCGCATGTTCTATGCCGCGCTGCCTGCTGTCGCTGACGACCTTAACAAAAACAAAGGCCAGTACCTGCGCGCGGCCGCCGAAGTGCGCAACATGCTTTTTATGAAAGAGCTGACGCTGGCCGGTGCGGACATCCCCTACGCCACCGCAGAAACCGAGCGCGAACGTAATGCCATCCAGAAAAACACTTACTGGGATGACGACATCGAAGACGTCGTGACAAAGTTTAAAAATCCCGCCGATGAGGCGCGCTACAAAACGCTCAGCCATACCATCGCCACGCTGAACACTTTCCAGCAGACCTATACGCAGCATATCGCGCCGGATGAAATGCTCAAAACGCAGCAGCGCATTTTGAAAGAGCTGGAAGAGCTGAAGCGCGACGTGACCGAACTGCGCGATGGCAAGCCGCTTGAAAAAGGCCTCTTCGCCGCCCCCGCCGCCCTGCGGCCGAAAACGCCCTAAGCGCGGAAAACCCCCTCCATGGCACATTTCTTCAACGATATCGCCCGCGCCCCGCGCCCCGACAAAGCGCAAACGCTGCGCATGAATGACGCGATGTACCGCGCCCTCAAGGCAAACGACCAGCACGCACTGGAAGACGCGCTGCTGGCGGGCGCGCAGCCCGATGCAGACGAGGGCAAGCCCTTGCGCCTGTGCGCCCAGGAAAATAAATATCTGCTCGCCAAAACGCTTTTGCTGGCCGGGGGCGACCTTGGCTATGCGCTGCAGCAGGCGCGGCAGGAAAACGAAGCCATCCCCCGCCGCACCGAAAGCGGGATGATTTTAAGCTTCCGCACCCCCATCACCGAAGACGGCAAAAAACGCGAAATTGCCCTCGGCCGTGAAATCGCGCGGCTGGAAGAGTTTCAAAAAACCTTCACCGAAAACACCCTGCCGATGGAGCAAATGAATCTGCTGCGCGATATCCGTCAGGCACAATTCGACCTCGCGCGCCGTATGGACGCGGTTGAAAAAGCCCTGCGCGAGATTGATACGCCCAAGCCGCTCGACAAAAAAAGCAAACAGGCTCCGCGCGGCGGCCTGCACAGAAAGCCCTGACGCGCCTGAAAAATCCCCCTGCTCTCTGCATAAAAAACAGCGGATTCTCGCGCCGAAAGCGGTGGATTTCCCTTTGATATTTCTATGTAAACTGAAAATTAACTATACTTGGCGTTAAATATCAATGTAGGTTATAATAGAGATATCAAAGGTAAGGAGCGATTACGCATGTCCAGCCTGTTGAAAAGCACTGCTGTCGGCCGCCGTAGCGAAGATGACGCCCGTGAAATTCTGGGCGCCTATATCGCGCAGGCACCTGCCATGGTGCTGAACCACACGCTTGAATCCGCACCCGCCGCAGACGCGCGCCCCAAAGGCACCGCCGCCGGCGACCAGTTCGAGCCGAGGTAAAGTTACGCCGCGCAAATCCGGGGGGATGGGCGCGGTTTTTTGATGTAAGGGGGAGCTCTCGCCATGGCCGAAGGCATGAATCCGGTTGTGCCGGAATACGAAGTCTTCAAGAACGAACGCGACGCGCTCGCCTTTTTCTTCTACAAACATCCGACGCTTGACGG
>DDBY01000055.1:0-3830 GCA_002334985.1 Micavibrio sp. UBA2020 | reverse complement strand
AATATCCTCGACACCGCCCGCCAGCGCGGCGTCATCATGCTGGTCGAATTTGAAAACCAGCAACCCGTCCGCTGCACGCCCTGCTATCTGTCAGATAGTTTCTGATTTCGATTTCTATTGCTTTTGCGGGCGCATGGCACGTTGTTTTCTAATATCTTTTTTATTCGCTGTTTCTTTATTTTTTTCTTCCCCAGCAAACGCTGAGCAAGAACCTTTTGAGTGCCCCGAAGAAACGCCTATACACAGTTGCATCATAGACCGCATGCTTGATGCCTATGCGCCCTATCATCCCCGCCCTTATGCTGGCGTCAGCGGCCTACACCCCGCTGCAGGCTTAGATTATTACTTCTCCAATCAAGCTGCGCTTGTGGCGGAACATGGGTCACCTGCGCAAATCCAGCGCATGCTCGACATCTTGGACGCGCCGCCAGAAAAGCTTTTTATTCCCTTCAGGAAGGAAAACAGAAAAACGCAAGAAAACGGCGCGCTTGTCGCAAAGTTGCTCCTGATGGCGGCGCAGGGCAAACATCGCGAAGTCGCGAAAGTCCTGCACGAGCTAACGCATAATAAAAGCTTCAGACCAAGCGGAGCGCCGCCTCAGCATCCCATCATCAGCTTTTACATTAACAGACAAGACCTTGACCGCGCACTGCAAGCGGTTAAAGAGCTTTATACACTAAAGTTTCATATCGGCCGGAACTCGATTGTCTGGGGCGATATGCGCGTTTTCGTTACATTTCCTCTGGACAATCTTGTCACCGATTTTCTGCTCGAAAACCGCCCGCAGGATGCAATGCAGGTTTTGGCGGCCATGGGGCTTTCTTCAAACAACACTTCCAACGCCCGCCTTTTGGTTGCCAGCTACGCACGGCAAAGATTTGATAAAGAAAGCCGCGCATATTTTGAAAGCTTCTGCAAAGACCTGCTGACCGCCCAGCAAGGAATGCCGGAAGAAAATATACCTTACAGCTACGCCAAAACAATCGGTAGCATGGCAATAGCCGGATGTCTGAGAGCAAACGCGCGCTTTGCCGCCGCGGTACGGCATGTATCGCCCGCACCGCCGCCACCCGATACAAAAATTGGGGACAACAGAGTCCAGCAGTTCACGAAAATAAATAACGCCTGGAAAATTGCAGAGAGTTTCCAAAAAGCACACGCCGCTTTGGCCGAAGCAGAAAAAAAAGGCTTACCTCTCGACGAACCAGTACTTGAAAGAATTGCTGTCCACAGGCCGGAAGTCGCCGCCGATGCGTGCAAAAAAACCGCTGATGCCGATTGCCTGAAGCGCCTTTTCCGTCTTTTGGAAAAAAATAACGCGGAAAGCCCATCTTCCCCCGAAGGGCGCCGTGCGCTTTTTGACAACCTCAACGGCACGTCTTACGCCACAAGCCTAGACAGTTTGAAGCGCGAGTTCGGATACATTCCGGCGCTACCGGTACCAGAAAAAACATGGCCAAGCCCCACGACGCGCGCAGAAACCATGGAAAAACTTCGCGAATGTCAAAGAGCCCAAAAAGACGGTCAATTTTTTTCATACACCGCCTGCTTGCAGCAGACAGCTTTAGACGCCGTAGAAGACGCAAGAGCAAAAAACGATAAGCTTTTATTACGCCAGATGCATATCATCAATCCCCACAAGGACTGGGCAACGCAGCTAACGCTCGAACCATAGCGCCCTTAATAAAACTTCATCACTGAAATAAAGAACGCGGCGGCCAGCGCCAGTGGGGGCACGTCTGTTTGCACCTGCAGCTGATATGTTTTGCGCGATGTAAAAGACAGAAAAGGCGTTGTTTCGCGAAAACGTGCAACGTGCATATCCCCCCGCAGCAGCAAGGGACGGAACGAAAGCCGCGATATCTGGTCCAGCGTGTATGTCGCCCCCTCAAAGCTGAAGTGTGACAAACGCTCGGCGGGCATTTGCGCCGCTATTTTTACATTGCCCTGCGCATCCAGAAAATCGACGTCGTAGTCGGTACGCAGAAACCCGCCGTAGGTAATACGGCGCACAAGCGTCAGGGTTTCATCAGGCGTGACTATTCGCGGAAAAGACCGCGGGCGGCCAAGGGCGCTGACGTCCCCCGGCTTGCTGCCCGGCATCCAAAGCCCCTGCGCATAGTGAATCTCCACATTATCGCCGCCTGCCACGCCGTGCAGAACATAGCCGGTGAGCGACGTGCGCTCTGCCCCGAAAACCCTATCCATTTATTTCGGCACTTCCAGTTCCATGGCGCGCAAATCCAGCGACCATTTGCGGTTATCAGGCTTCAGGCGGATGGCTTCCTGATAATCCTTGCGCGCAAGGTCAAATTGTTTGAGCCCGCGGTAAGCGCCCGCGCGCGCGTGAAAAGCTTCGGCATTTTCGGGCGCAGCCTTGAGCGCCGCCTCCGCTTTGGCAATCACGGATTCAAAATCGGCCTTGCCTTCGCCTGCCGCTTTTTTCTCCTTGATATGGCCGCGCATGTTCAGCGCCTCCATATCCTCCGGCACCACGGCGAGCAAATCGTCATAGGCGGCAATCGCGCGCGTCTGCGCGGCGGCTTTTTGCTCGTCCGTGCCGTCCAGCTCCGCCTGCATCAATTCAAGCACGCGCAGAACGCCAATGCGGCGCAGCTCTTTTTCCTGCGGGGGCTTTTGCTCTTGCGCGCGCTTCAGCGTGCCTGCGCCCATAGCCGGTGCCGCAAACAGCGCGCCGCCAACAAACGCGGCCAAGACAGCCGCCACCGTAAAAGAAGAGAGGGGAAAGGATTTCATTTTTTGCTCCTGACAATATCCGGCAAGAGCATACCAGAGTGCGCCATAAACAGAATGGCCGCGTTTAACCTGATTTTAAAGTTTATGTATAATAATAAAGCTGACGAAAAAGCCTAAAACCGCCCCCATAGGTTCAAGCGGAGGAAATCATGCTTTTTTCAAGCGGCGCAGAAAGTTTCCGCGGTGATTTTAACGGCAAGGCGGTGCAAATACGCACCGCGCAGCTGACGGAAGAAATGGCGCAGGCCTTCTACAGACGGGAGCCGGAAACCATCGACCACCTCGCCGCGCAGGGCGCAAAGTTCACGCCTGAGATGCTGCATGCAGCGGTGGGTTTTCGCGACCATCACCTGACAGACAAATGCCTGCGCGCAGGCGTTACGCCGGATGAAGACATGGTAAAGACCGCCGTCAATCACAAGGATGCACCGCTGACATCCATGCTGATACAGCGCATCACGCCCACGCCGCAGCTGAAAAAATACATCGAAGATTACGCAACAGATGCCGTGAAAAAAGCCGCTGCGCCTGCGCTTCAACGCACCGCGCTTGAATTGTAAACGCACGCGCTGCGCGTTTCATAACATCACCGCCCTACCATATATGCGCAAAAATTTTCGGCGACCTACAAAATTTTGATGACAAGCGAATCACTTTGTCGTACATTCTTGTTAAGGGTTTCTTAACGGGAGTGTCTGGATGGATCTCATCAGACTGAGTGTTCTACCCACCGCCTTCGGCGCGGATCAGCTCGCCAAACTGGTGATTGCCAGCCCCGCCACCCGCCTTGTGAAAAGTTATGCCGCCTCCCCATGGGAGGTTTTTTTGTGCCCGGAGCAGGCGCAGCGATTTTCCATTCACTATCACCGGCCGGAACGTCACAGCAACAAGGGGAGAAGCTGACGCATGGGGAAAAAGTCGAAAGTTGCCGCCTACAAAGCTAACCGCGCGCCCAAAGAAGAGAACGTGCGCAATATTTTCACTGGCGGCGGCTGGGACCCGCTGGAAAAATTCTCGCCCGATACCAATCAGCACTATGTGAAGAACGTACAGCCCCGCAGCGAAGGCCAAAA
>DDBY01000037.1 GCA_002334985.1 Micavibrio sp. UBA2020 | reverse complement strand
CTCGCGGATGCGGCGCATCATTGTCTTTACATCTTCGGTGATGTCCGTCTTGGCGCGCGAACCTTTGGCGCGCAGGCCGACGGAATACAAATAGCATTTCGCTTTGTCGTTGAAATCCTTGCGGGCGTCGTTGCTCATCGCGGGTATCCTTAAAATTTGAATTTGGGAAAGCGCGGCTTTTGCGGTTGCGGCGGCGGGGTATAGGGCGCGAAATCGCGCGCGAAGCTTTGTGCGGCGATTTTCTGCGCGGCGTCGTCGCTGCAGCGGATGACGATACCAATCTCGCCGTTCATGGGCGTGATGGCGGCGACGTCTTTTTCAAGGCCTTCGGCTTTCAGAAAATCGCGCAGGCTACGCAGCGTTTTTTTCTGGGCATCGTCCATCTGGCGCATGATTTCCATGGGGCCGGTGCAAAAACTGCCGGGCGCAGGTTTCAGCTGGACATCGTAAGTGAATTTATAGTTTTTCATCTCAACAATTCCGTACAGTATCGGGCGGTGCATCTGCCCCGCGCCATCCGCTTGCGCCGGATGATTCGCGTCTATTATCAAAGTGGAATGCCATAATCTATAGGCGCGCCAGTGCGGCGTGTCAATCCGCAGCGGTGTTTACATAGCTGAATATCTTAACGCTGTACGCAGCTTGCACGCCCTTTGCCGGGCTCGCCGTGGTTTGTGCGCTGCGATATGAGGCCGTTATCGGCGCGGCGCGGCCTTGGGCGGGATTTGCGCGCGGGGTGCGGCGTTGTCGTTGTCCGGCACGGGAAGCGTGGCCGCGTTGTCGTTTTGCGCAGCGGCGGGTTTTGCTTCGGGCTTGTGCTCCGGCACGGGAATGTTGAAATGCTGCTTCAACTTGCCGGGTTCGGGCAGCGGATGCGGCTTGTCTTCGCCAAGGTCATGCGCGTCGAACGGTACGGGAATGGGATGGTCCACCGGCTCCGGTTTTTGCGGCTTGTCAAGGCGCAGGGCTTTTGCAATGCCGCTGCGGATATTCTCGGCAATCGCGCGCCAGCCGCCGGGGGTTACGCGGCGCTCCGCATCAGCCATGATGGTCGCGTTGATGGCATGCGCTGCGGCAATCAGCCCGTGCCCTTCCGCAACGCCGATACCGGTGAAGGAAAATCCGGCGCCAGCGGTCATCAGCTTCGGGTGGCCTTGGTGTTCGGCCTTGTTCTGAATGATGTTCTTCATGCTGACGGTAAAGGCGATAGCCACAAGCGGCAGAACGAAAAGCGATGCGCCCCCCGCCATCAGCCCCGCGCAGGCGAAGCCCGCATTGATATAAAGGTCGGGGCGTTTAACCGACAAAACCGCAATTTGCTTGGTTTTTTCGAGCCAGCCCTGCTTTGCCGCCGGTGCGGGTGCGGGCGAAAATTCAATAACGATGCCGCCGTTTTCCAGCTGCTTTTGCCGCGCGGCTTCTTTTTCTTTAGCGATGCGGTTGGCCTCCATCGCGTCAGACAGGCTTTGCGCCAGACGGAAGTTGCCGACAGCCAGCAAGAAGCTGGCTGTGGCCGGCAGCGCTGTGCCGCCGCTCACCGCCGTGCCCGCGACGACCAGAAGTGCCAGACCGCTTGCACGCAGTGCCGTGCGGCTGTCACCTGCGATATCAGCGACGCGCGTATAGTTTTTCAGGAATTTCGGCTGCGCCAGATGCAGTGTTTTGAGCCCGACGGAAACGCCCGTCGCGCCAAGGCAGGCAATGAAACCCACAGGGTTTGTTTTGGCGAACATCAAAACGTCTGCCACACCGAATACGATGCCGGGGTCGAGTACGACGTCTTTGACGAAGGTGCGCGGGGTCAGCTTCAGGTTTTCGGGGGAAGTCGGTTGAGACAAGACCGCCATAAAGTTTCCTGCGCAAGGTTGTTGAAAGGGTATTCGCCTTGTTTGATGCCGCATCATTTATACACGGGTTTTTGATGCTTTTATGCTCAGACTGAAAATAAATTTCCGCGCATCGGCGCAGCCGCCGCCATACCTTTTAGATAGACGTTTAATTTCAATAGGATGGGGCGCCCGCGTGGAGCCAGTCTGTATAAAATTATATTTACATAAACAATATGCACCGTTAAGATAGCCCGGTTCGTATAAACGGTACATATCGGTATGCGGCCAGCCTTGCGCGGGGGGAATTGTGGGGTACACTGCCTTTTTGTCGCGCGGGCGCAAGGCCGGTTTCGACGCCAAACCAAACCAAAAAAACGATGACTGAAACCCAAGACAAACCCGCCCTCAGTAAATTTGCCCCCGCAGGTTTTAAACCCGCGGCCGCAGATGCCGTGCCCACGGCTGCGCCATCCGTGCTGTTTTATGACGCGGTCATTTTTGGCGGCGGCATTGCGGGGCTGTGGCTGGCCAATACGCTTTTGCGCGCGGGGTATAACGTCATTTTGTTTGAAAAAGACACGCTGGGCGGGCGGCAAACGCTGGCGTCACAGGGGATGATACATGGCGGGCAGAAATATACGCTCGAAGGCGCGGTCACGCAGCATGCGTCGTCTATCGCGCGCATGCCGGAGCGCTGGGAAGCCTGCCTTGGCGGATATGGCGAGATTGATCTGACCTCGGTAAAATTTTTAAGCGAGAACCAGATTATGTGGCCTGCCGGCTCGCTTTTGTCCGACGTCGCGGTTTTTGGCGCGGCGCAGCTGGTGAATGCCGCGACGACAAAATTGAAACAGCCCGAAATTCCGGATGCGCTTAAGGCACCCGGCAAGAAATTCAAAGGTTCCGTCTATAGCATGCCTGAAAAAGTGCTGGATACACGCACGCTGGTGCAGGCATTGGCCGCGCCGCTCAAAGGCCGCCTGTTCAAAGGGGGCGTGAGCGAGATATTGCCGGATGGTCAGGCGGCGGTGGACGGCGTTGTCATGCAGGCGCAAATGCTGATTTTCACGGCGGGCACAGGTAATGAAGACGCCTTTAAAATGCTGAAAATTGAAAAACGTTTGTCGCAGCGCCGGCCGCTGCGCCAAGTCATGGTGCGCCCGCTGCCGGAGCCTCTCTATGGCCATGGGATTGTCGGCAAGCCCAAGCCGCGCATGACCGTGACCGCGCATCCCAACGGGCGCGATGGCTATGTCTGGTATTTGGGCGGCAATATCGCCGAAGAAGGCGCGAAGATGAGCGAGGATGAAACCTTGCAATTTGCGCGCAAGGAACTCGAATCCGTCTTTCCGCATATCGACTGGTCGGACAAACAATGGGCGACATGGGCGGGTGACCGTGCAGAGCCTTACGACGAAGAAGGGCATTTGCCGCCGGGGCCGTTTGTGCAGCAGCGTGGCCGCGTTATGGTGGCATGGCCGACTAAATTGACATTTGCTCCCGCGCTTGCGGACCGCATGATGGATAAATTGCGTGAACGCAAAATCATGCCCGAATATAAAACAGAGCCGCCCGCAGATAAATTCGCGCCCGCCGAAGTGGGGCGCTATCCATGGGAAGACGCCGCATGGCGCAAACTGCGCGGGGCATGATATGCAAGGCAGCAAAGGATTTTCAGACATGATGTTGCCGCAGCGCCCTTTCGCGGGTACGGGAAAAAACGTCAGCGTGCTGGGTCTTGGCACAGTCAAATTCGGACGCAACCGCGGCGTTAAATATCCGGGCGGCGATGGTTTTGCGCTCCCGACGGATAACGAAGTGTCTGACATCCTCGACCTTTCCCTCGACCTTGGTATTAATCTTCTGGATACAGCACCCGCTTACGGCACGTCGGAAGAGCGCCTTGGCGCGCTGATGGGCGCGCGGCGGCAGCGGTTCTTTCTCGTCTCGAAAACAGGCGAAGAGTTTCATCCGGATACTGCCGCATCCGAATATATTTTTACGGCGGAGCATACGCGCATGAGCGTCGAGCGCAGCCTGAAACGCCTGCGCACGGATTATCTGGATTGCGTGCTGGTACATGCAAACCGTGACGATGTGAAAGTCATACGCGAAACGCCCGTGCTGGAAACGCTCGCGCGGATGAAAGAAGCGGGCAAAATTCTCAGCTTCGGCGTTTCGACCTATAGCACCGAAGGCGGCAGCCTTGCTGTGCAGCTCAGCGATTGCGTGATGCTGGCCTATAACGTCGGCTATCTGGACGAAGTGGGTGTGCTGCCCGAAGCGCAAAGACTGGGCAAGGCGGTGCTGGTCAAAAAAGGCCTCGCCTCCGGCCATATCGGCAACTATGCGCAAGGCAGCGCGGGCGCGGCGGAGCTGGTGGCGGATAATATCCGCTTCGTGCTCGACACGCCCGGGGTCACATCCATGGTCTTCGGCAGCCTGAATCAGGCCAATATCCGTGCAAATGTGGCGGCCGCCTGCGCGGCGGCGGCCGGCGCCCCCGCCGTGGATGGCGCTAAGTAATTGATTTTAAATGCGTGATTTTCCACGCGCGCAGATGACAAGAGACTTCCCTTTTCGCGCCATGCTATATATGATGCCCTGCATCCGATGCAACGGCCAGACGCACCGCGCGCCCGCCTTGCGCATCCGGAACAAAGCCTTCATGCGGAGACGTGGCCGAGTGGCTGAAGGCGGCGGTTTGCTAAACCGTTATACGTTTGTAAAGATGTATCGAGGGTTCGAATCCCTCCGTCTCCGCCACTTTTAGGCCGTTACGCACCCACAAAAGAAAAAAATTATCCTGCCGTAGGAAAGAACGTTTATTTGCGCGTTCCTGCCCCTCCCCTGCACCGAATTTGCACAATTAAGCCTTAATTTCATCATCAAGCCTGCACAACGTTTTTGTACCGTGAAGGTGTGAGGACGCAATGATGCAACGCTTATTTAAAACGCGCCGGTTTATGGGTGAAAAGATTTTTCTCAACGGGGGAACGACTTGGCTATTCGGAATATCTTTCAAAAGTTTGGGACGAAGCTTTTTCTATGCCTATTCATGGTCGCGGCGGGAGACTGGCTGCTATACGGTCAGCCTATCGGGTGGGCGTTGGGGCTTTATGGTGGCCTTGTCGCAGCGCTCCTGCTTCTGACACAGAAAAATATTTTACAATCACGCTCTTCAAAAGTAACGGCCTTCATCGCCGCAAGCCTACTTAGCCGATTGATATATAGCCCGGATCTGCTTACGGCCGTCATGTATATTTTGGCTGTTATAACGCTTTTGATTTTGAGCAAGCGTCAGCGATTGATTGATGCCAAGCTGTGGAGTTATGACGTTGGCAGCTTTTCTTCGCGCCTGTTTACGCAATGGTTCTTGGATAAATCCCGCATACAAAAACTGTCAAAGGCACGCGGAATAAAGCTGAATAATATTGCGCGATATGCCGTATTGCCGCTGCTGATGGCGACGACGTTTATTTATCTTTTTACGCGGGCGAACCCTATACTGGCCAGCGCGCTTAAAAAAGTAGATCTTACCTTTATAGGTTCTCCTGGCAGATGGATATTTTGGGCATTAACGGGCTTGGCTGTATGGGCGCTGCTGCGCCCGAGATTTAAGCTTTCTACTGAAAAAAGAAGCATTCAGTTTACACAAAAAATCGATTTGGATTTATGGCTGAATAAAAATGCAATCATCTTCTCCCTTGTTATCTTCAACGTACTGTTTTTCATTCAGAACGCGATGGATGTTGCGTTTTTGTGGACAGGTGCTGCGCTCCCCGCCGGTATGACCTATGCTAAATATGTTCACGCCGGTGCCTATCCGCTGATTTTCACGACAATTATCGCCGCCATATATGTCCTTATTACCTTTGGTGACGGTAGCGCTAAGTATCAAAGCCCGGCGGCGAGAGTGGGGGTGTATCTGTGGATAGCGCAAAATATCTTTCTTGTGGTCTCGGCCATGAGCCGCACCGTGAACTACATTGAATTCTATTCCCTGACTCAGTTGCGCACAGCCGGTCTTATATGGATGGGGCTTATTGCGGCAGGTATATTTTTGATGGTTTTGCGTATTTATTTGCGCAAAAGCAATACATGGTTATTGAATGCGAATACGCTCTTGCTGTTCACCACCCTTTATATCTGCTGCTTTGTTAACTTTAACCGCATGATTGCAGATTTTAACGTCGCGCACGCACGAGAGATCACGGAAGGCAGTGCAGGTACTTACCTCGACCTGCAATACATGTGGGAACTAGGGCCCGAAGCTATTCCTGCGCTCGCGCGGTACCAAAGTAAAATGGCCACTCCCCAGCCTGTACTTTCGGAGCTGCAAGCAAACCTTCGTGCAGATCTAGCAGAAAATTGGCGCGCGTGGACATGGCGTAAACAGCAGTTGCTGGAAGAGATTGACTCATCCGATGCTGTGCCCATCGCTGAAGCTATCCCGCCAAGTGTTGACCCAAGCCGCTGATACAAATAATATAATAAAAAAGGCGCGCGAAATGACCCGGAAAATTCTTATTGTAGACGATGACTCTCACATTCGTGAGGTGATCGTTTTTACTCTTGAGAAAGCGGGCATGCAAGTCATTCAGGTTGCGAATGGGCTAGAAGCACTGCAATCTGCCGCCGATCACAATCCGGACTTGATTGTGCTAGATATTTCGATGCCCGAGATGGACGGGCTAGAAGTCTGCAAATCGCTTCGTAAGAAAAGCGAGACGCCTATTCTTTTCTTATCATCGCGGGATGAAGAGATTGACAAGATCGTCGGCCTAGAAATAGGCGGAGATGATTACATGACGAAGCCCTTCAGTCCCCGCGAGCTTGTTGCGCGTATCAATGCCATTCTTAAAAGGTCTGCGGCGCAAATTGCCCCTTCTGCAGAAACAAAAATGTCCCATGGAATGGTTAAAATAGACAATTCCAGCTATACGGCAGCAGTGGGCGCGTATCAGATCCCCCTTACGGCGACCGAATTTATGCTGCTGCGCGCGCTGTTCAAACACCCCAACAAAGTCTACACTCGCGATGAGCTGATGGATCAGGTTTATGGTGTTAACATCACGGTCAGCGACCGTACAATTGATAGCCATATCCGCAGAATTCGAAGCAAGTTCGCAGAGAAAAACATCCATGATGTCATCTCCACCAATCATGGCATCGGGTATAAGCTGGGTTCATGTCAGTAGTTAGAAGAAAAACTTTCGCTTTAAGGCTGCATACGGTATTTGCCGCTATCCTGATTTTTGTCCTTTTGCTCCCGCTAAGCGGCGGGTATTTTTTTCGTATCTACGAAAACGAGCTTGTTCGTCAGACCGAAGCCGAATTAATCGCGCAGGCAATTTTGATTTCGTCTTTTTATAAAGACGCCTTCGCAAAAGAAAGCGACATTTCAATAAACTATGGCACGCCTGTAGCGCAGCAGACCGAACAAACGGACGAAAAATACAAGCCGTTTCCACCGCGTCTGGGCCTGCGCGCTCCTGACATTTTACCGCCGCGCCCCGATGGCGCTATTCCTTCCGCGCCTCTTACGCCTATAGAACTATCGGTTGGGAATCGGCTGACGCCTATCTTAGAAGAAGCCAAGCTGAGCACGTTGTCCAGCCTGCGCGTATTAAACCCGCAGGGAACCGTTGTGGCCGGCACGGGAGATAGGGGTTTATCCTTGGCGCAGCCCGAAGAAGTCGCACGCGCGCTGACGGGCAAGTACACAAGCGTTCTGCGCCAGCGCATATCCGACGAGCCCCGGCCGCCGGTCGCGTCAATGAGTAGGGGCGCGAATGTACGCGTGTTTGTCGCCTTTCCAATCGTACAAAATAATCGCGTTATCGGCGTCACATATCTTTCAAGGTCTCCGCGCAATATCCTGAAGGCGCTATACGAGGAAAAAGAGAGCGTTTTTCTTGCGGGCATATTTATTCTTACTGTGACAGGCGTCATCGCCTGGCTACTCAGCTATACAATTGGAAGACCGTTGCGGGCGCTTAATCTACATGCGCTACAACTGGCGTCCGGCGATAAAAGCAAAGAAAAACTGTCCGAGCCGCCTATTGAAGAACTCGCCGTTCTTGTTCAAAGCTTTGAAAAAATGTCACTGACGATCGAGGCGCGCGCGGCGTATATCCGCAGCTTTTCCATGCATCTGGCGCATGAGTTTAAAACGCCGCTCACGGCCATTCAGGGCGCCATTGAATTGATGATTGACCACCCCGACGACATGAACCAAGAGCAACGCCTGCGCTTCATGGGGAATATCTTAAAAGATTCGGAACGCCTGAAGAAGCTGGTCAGCCGATTGCTTGAGTTGGCAAAGGCCGACGTCATGCAGGCAGGTCATGAAACCACTGATGTCTTGACGGTCTTGAACGCCATAAATAAAAAATATATGCCTAGGGTCACGACGACAATTCATGCAGAAAGAGTCTTTTCAAACATTGGCGCCGATATATTAGAGTCCATCATGATTAATCTGATTGATAACAGTTTTCAGCATGGTGCTACAGGCGTACATATCTCGTTATCTGCCGTCGGTAATATGATTGAGCTGGACTTTGTCGATGACGGGGCGGGTATCTCGGCCGGGAACATGCCCAAGCTGTTCACCCCCTTCTTTACCACGCGCCGTGACAGCGGCGGCACGGGCTTGGGACTGCTCATCAGCCAATCTCTTTTGACGGCGCATGGGGGGGCTATCGCTGCAATCCCCTATAATTCCGGCGCGCGCTTTAAAATTACCATACAAAGCCTTCCCGTTAGCTCCGCTTAACAGAAACATACAACCCGGCGATTCTTTTCCCCCTTAACAAAGGGAGGCTTTAGCCCCTATACAGGGGATTATACATAGGGCGCTTTGGCGATGGACGGACCCCTTCACCACTTACTTTCTTCGTTCTGACCCGCCTTCGTGCGGGTTTTTTGATGTTTTTCAACCATCAGGCCGTCTTCAGCTTGGCTTCAGCTTCGCGGGTGATAATCGACATAGATGCGGAATCATCCG